>NZ_CDWWXB010000005.1:45015-47238 GCF_977971855.1 Frankia sp. CoWAU3
CGGACCGCTCCCGGAGGGACCGGACCACCGCGGGCGAAACCGCTCCAGATACAGCCTGACCTGCTTCGACCCGAGCGGGCCTGACACCCGCAGTGCTCGTGAGAACGCCTTGCGACGCTCCGCGAGATCGAGGCACGCAAGATCAGGATGCACGTGCGCACCCCGACCACGCATCCGACGACGAGCATCCGGCAGAAGCTCGCCGCCTTCTACAACGATACGCAGTAGGTCAGAACTCGGCGCACGGCTTCGACATCCGACACAGGTACGGACGGGCTCCGCACGGCGCGCCATCGTAAGTCTATCCCGCCTGACCCCGAGAATGGCCACCCGCGGCAGGTGATCGCCGCGGCACCGTAGCTGGTCCCGATCGTCGGGGCGCTCCAGCAGAGTCCCGTTCGGATCCGCTCCCAGCGCCCTCGCCGGAGTCCTCGGTGTCAGAGTGGATGTCGATGCGCCACCCCGTCAGCCGGGCGGCGAGGCGGGCGTTCTGCCCCTCACGCCCGATGGCCAACGACAGCTGGTAATCGGGCACCACCACCCGCGCCGAGCGGCTCGCCGGATCCGTCACCTCGACCCGGGCCACCCGGGCCGGGGACAGCGCGCTCCCGACGAAGGTTGCCGGGTCGGCCGACCAGTCAACGATATCGATCTTCTCGCCCCGCAGTTCGGCCATGACGGCACGCACCCGGCTGCCCATCGGCCCGATGCACGCGCCCTTGGGGTTGACCCCGGCCACCCGGGACCGCACCGCTATCTTGCTGCGATGCCCGGCCTCCCGGGCGATCGCGGCGAGTTCCACGGTGCCGTCGGCGACCTCGGGCACCTCCAGCCGGAACAGCCCCTTCACCAGCTCGGGATGGGTGCGGGACAACGTCACCGTGGGTCCGTGCGGCCCCCGCGCGACGTGCACCACATAACACTTGATCCGGTCGCCGTGTTCGAGCCGTTCGCCGGGGACCTGCTCGGCCGGCGGCAGGACACCCTCGACAGTGCCGAGATTGACGAGCACGACCCTGGAGCCGGCCCGCTGTTCGTGATGTTGCACCACGCCGGAAACGATCTCGTGCTCCCGGTCGGCGTACTGGCCGTAGGTGACCTCCTGCTGGGCCTCGCGCAGCCGCTGCATGATCACCTGTTTGGCGGTCATGGTCGCGATCCGCCCGAAGTCCGCCGGGGTGTCGTCGTACTCCCGGCTGGTGCCGTCCGGGCCCTGTTCCCGGGCAAGGACGGAGACATCTCCGGTCGTCCGGTCGATCACTACCCGGGCGTCCTGCGCGGACCCGGCCGTGTGGTGATAAGCCGTCAGCAGGGCCGTCTCCATCGCCTGCACCAAGGTGTCAAAGGCAATGTCCTTCTCCCGCTCGATTCCGCGCAGCGCGGCCACGTCGAGCTTCACCGGGTCATCTCCTTACCGGCCGCGCCCCGGGGGCCGGCCTCCCGGCCGTCGTCATTGGATTCCCTCCCCGGCGCCGCCGGAAGATCGTCGTCCGGCTCTCCGTACCCGAGATCGGCTGTCTCGCCGGGTTCCACCAACACGGCGGACAAAGACGGCGTCTCCACCGACTCGATAGAAAGATCATCATACGCCTCGGCCGAGAACTCGACCTCGACGGTAGCCCGGGTCACCTGTGCGAAGGTCACCCGCGCGAGCCGCCGACGCGGGGGGCGTCCGGGCCGCGCGGGATCCGTCGCCACCGCCAGATCCGCCCCCGATTCGTCGGCGGACAGGACACGCCCGGCGAGGACGATGCCGTCTCGATCACGTACCGTGACAAACCTGCCGATCGCGCGGCGCCAGTGCCGAGGCTCGGTCAGCGGCCGTTCGACGCCCGGTGAGGTGACCTCGAGAACATAAGGCCCGGCGACCAGGCCCTGGCCGTCGGTCTCGGCGGCGTCAAGCAGCTCGGAGGCGAGCCGGCTGGCGTCCGCGACCGCGTCCAGGTCGACTCCTCCGTCGCGGTCCACCACCACCCGCACCACGCTGCGCGATCCGGCCCGTGTCACCGTCACATCCTCGAGATCGAAGCCCGCGTCGGCGAGGCCAGCCACCAGCCGAGCCCGCAGCGCCGTCCGAACGCCGCCGCGCCCGCGGGCCGATCCGGATGGGCCCCGGTCGCGCGCGCGGCCGGCCTCCCCCGCCCCTGCCACTTCGACCGTCCCTTCCCGCATCCGCGATACCTGATCATCCGCCGAACCCACGACGTCGCTCCCCACGCCGTA
>NZ_CDWWXB010000005.1:47553-52952 GCF_977971855.1 Frankia sp. CoWAU3
GCCATCAAGCCGTGCGACCCTCATCGACCCGACCCGCGGCACCGTCGAACAGCGAGGACCGACCGCCGACGGTCCCGCCGGGCTGGGCCGCCCCGGGGCGACCCAGCCCGGGTGAGATCCATAGCCTACGTCCGCCCCGACCGGGATCCGTCGCGACCCGGGGGTAACCGGATCAGGCCGCGCGGACCACACGGCGTTCCGGACGACAGCAGGGGATGTGCAAAGCTGCGACGGTGGATCCGGCGAACCTCACCCACGCCTCCCGACGACGGCTCCTCACCGGGCTGACCAGCCTTGCCCTTACCGGATTCGCCGGATTTGCCGGATTCGAGGCCGCCGGCTGCAGCTCCACGGTCGCGACGAATCGGACCGGTCCCGCGGTGGGTCCGGACGGCGACGACCGCCGGGCGGCGAGGGCCGCCGCCGTCCGGGCGGCCGCGCTGGCCGCGGCGTACCGCCCGGCGGCCGAGCGCCACCCGTCCCTGCGTCCCCTGTTCGACACGCTGCGGGCCCATCACGAGGTCCAGCTCCGGACCTTGGCCGAACAGTTCCCGGGCTCCGCACCGACCACCCCGACCCAGGCAGCCACCCCGACCCAGGCGATCGGGCGTGACGGCGCCGGGACGGCGGGAACGGCGCAGCTCGTCAACGAGTCACCCACGGCCCGCGCAGCCACCCTCGCCTCCCTGACCGGGATGGAGAGTGCGGCGACGAACGCCGCCCGCACCGACTGCCTGTGCGCGGGCGGTCCGCTCGCCTCCCTGCTGGCGAGCATGTGCGCCGCCGGGACCGCGCATGCGGAGCTGCTGGCCCTCGCTGCGAGCCGGGTGTCCGGATGACCGCCGACACACCATCGGGCGATCCGGCGTCGGCGACCCCCACGGAATCGACCGCCGCAACCGAGCACCCGGATCCCGTGGGCGTCGCGGCACTGGTCACGATGCTCACGGCCACGCATGCCGCCGTCTACGCCACCGCGGCGGCGGGAGGTGCCGTCGCGCCGCTCGGCCCGGCCGCGGCTCAGGCGCGCGAGCTCGCGCGACTGAGCTGTCTGGCGCACCAGGCGCTGCGCGACGACCTCATCACCGCGATCCGGGCCCGCGGCGGGGATGCGCCACCGGCGCTGCCCGCCTATCGGCTCCCCGTCGCGCCGGAGGGCATCGGGGCGGCACTGGCCCTCCTGGCCAGGATCGAGGACGCCTGCGCCATGGCGGCCCACGACGCTGTCGCCGTGCTCGTCGGGGACGTCCGTGCGCTGGCTCTGGACGCGCTGACCGGCACCGCCGTACGCGCGCAGCGGGCCCGCATCGCGGCCGGCATGCCGCTGGCAGCCGCGAGCCGCGCGCTACCGGGGACATGACCTGGCGTCCGGGGAGGCCGGGCCGCTCCCGAGAAGCGGGCCGCTCCCGTCAGCGGGTGACCCACGCGTCGGGATCGCAGCCGAGGGTGGTCACGATGTCCGGAAGCTGACCACTCGCCACGTCGGCGAGGGTCACGGCCTCCAGCACCCGCCGCAGGTTCACCCGAACCGCGATCCACACATCCTGCAGGTGCTTGGCCGCGCCGTCGTAATTCGTGTCCTCAGGACGCCGGCCCCGCACGCTGGCGAGCGGACCGTCGGTCGCCCGGATCACCGTGGCGATGGTGATCTGCTCGGGGGGAAGGCCCAGCTGGTATCCCCCGTCCGCGCCCCGGCGGCTCTGGACCAGCCCCGCCCGGCGTAGATCGGTGAGGATGTTCTCGAGGAAGCGCAGCGGCAGATCCTGCGCCGCGGCAAGCGCCTCGCCCTTGACGAGCCGACCGTTGCTCGCGGCCAACGTCAGGAGTGCGCGCAATGCGTAGTCGGCGCGAGCGGAGATCTGCATGCATCCATTTTGCCGCCGGTCCTCGCCGAATGGGTGGGCCGGGTCGGCACCGGGCGAGGCACGGCCCCGCGCCGACGGGCGCTGTTCCCGCCGCCGGCTCGGCCGAACGAACCTGCCGGCCAACGAACCTGCCGGCCGGGGAATCGGGAACTTCCTCAGCCAGCCCTCTCGGGACGGGGGGCGTCCGCGCCGCCTCCGGCGGAGGAGGTGGCCGTGGCGGCGGCTGCGGCGGACCCGTCGGCGCTGCCGTTCCGGCGACGCCGAGCTGCCCGGACCGCCGTCGTACCCTCCGCAACCAGCCCACGGCGCTGCCGCATCCGCTGGTCCGCAGCGTTGAACCCGGCGTCGATGAGCACCCCGATCACGAAAATCGTGATCATCGAGGCCAGTACCCCGACCGTGTCGAGTAGTTCGCGGGCATTCTGCAGATCAGCTCCGACGGACGGATGCCCCGGAACGATGACCAGCAATTCGCCGGCCATCAGGCTGCGCCAAGCGAACGCCCAGCCCTGCTTCAGGCCCGCGAGCACCGAGGGCAGGGCCGCCGGTACCACGACGTACCGGTAGAGGGACAGGCTACGCGCGCCCATGCTGCGGCCGACCTGGACCAGCAGAGGCGGCACGTAGTCCACGCCGTAGATGACGCCGTTGGCCACCGACGGCGCCGCCCCGAGCACCACCACGAACATGATTGCGGACTCGCTGAGCTTGAACAGCAGGACGGCGAGCGGGAACCAGACGATCGAGGGCATCGTCTGTACCGCGGTGATGAACGATCCCACCGCGGTACGCAGGACTCCGAAGCGGGACACCGCGATCCCGACCACGGTGCCGATGAACACGGCTAGGGCATATCCCTCCAGGGCCCGGACCAGGGTGCGGGCGAGGGCGTCCCAGAAGTGTCCGCTGCCCAGCTGGTCGACGAACTCGCCCAGTGCCTCGCCCGGGCCGGGCAACACATAGCTGGGCTTCCAGCCACTCCAGACGACGATCTGCCAGAGCAGCAGGAACAGGAGCAGAGCGCCGAGCTTCGGCCAGCTGGCCGCCCAGACGCGGACCGCGAACGGCCGCCGTTGCGCGGTCGGGATGTCCAGCGCGTCGAGGCCGGCGAGGGCCGTGTCGACGTCGAAGGACTTGCCCGCCTCGCCGAGCAGGACACTCTTGTCGGTGGAGACCTTGTCGGTGGAGACGCTGACGTCAGTGGCCATGGCGGCCGACCTCCTCGCGTAGCCGCGCGGTCACCTTGGTGGCGAGCTCCGAGACGTGGGTGGAGTCGATCCGGCGGGGGCGGTCGAGGTCGACGTCGAAGATCTCCGCGACCCGGCCAGGCCGGGAGGACAGCAGCACGATGCGGTCACCGAGCCGGACCGCCTCACGCACATCGTGGGTGACGAAGATGACGGTGACCCCCGTCTCCCGCCAGATCCGTTCAAGTTCGTCGTGGAGCAGATCGCGGGTCATCGCGTCGAGCGCACCGAACGGCTCATCCATGCACAGGATGTCGGCCTCCTGCGCGAAGGCCCGGGCCAGGCTCACCCGCTGGCGCATGCCGCCGGACAGCTCATGGGGGCGCTTCGCGGACATACCGGCGAGCCGGACCATCGCGAGCAGACTCTCGACCCGGTCCCGCCGCTCGGCCTTGCCGATCCCCCGCAGCCGCAGCGGCACCTCGACGTTGCCGCCCGCGGTCAGCCAGGGCAGCAACGCCGAGTCCTGGAACATCATCCCGACCCGCCGGCCGGTGGTGTCGACGACGCCCACGGACGGCTGGTCGAGACCGGCGACCAGGCCGAGCAGGGTCGATTTCCCACAGCCGGACGCGCCGAGGAGACAGACGAACTCGCCCGCCTGGACGTCCAGGGAGACGTCGTCGAGCGCCTTGACGCTGGCGGGCCCGGATCCGAAGACCCGACTGACGCGGTGGATGCGCAGCGCGGTGTCGGCGGGTACAGCGGTGTCGGCGAGTACAGCGGTCATGGTTCATTCCCCCGTCGCGGTGTATGCGGCCGGTGTGCATGGACGGATGGACGGATGGACGGACCAGGCCGGGGCATCGATGATCGACGCCCCGGCCTGGTCGTCGCCCTGTGGTCTCGGACCGAGGTTCAGCCGGCCCGGCTACCGCCGGGTGCCGCGGGTCAGGAGTCGGCGACCGTCGGTTTGCCCTGCTTGGCGAGGATCTCGTTGAGGACCGTCAGATCGAACAGACCGTCGAGCTTCGGGTTCTTGATGAGGCCGAGCTCCTCTTGGTGCTTCGCCGAGGTGAACAGGGAGGCCGCGATCGGGTCCGGAGTGAAGGTCAGCCCCTTCCAGGCCGAGGTGAGGATCTTGTCGGACAGCGGCTTGCCACTCAGCTTGCCCAGCGCCGTGTTGGTGACCTTCGCGCCGGCGTCACGGTCGGCGTTGAGCGCGTTGATCGATTCCACATTCGCCGTGATGAGCCGGCGGACGATCTCCGGGTTCTTCTTCAGATAGTCCGTGCTCACCAGAAGCACCGTCGTGACGAACTGGCCCTTGGTCTCCCGCCACTCGTCGGCCTCGTCGACGAGCACCTTGCCCCCCGCTGCGACGAGCCGGGAGGCCGTCGGCTCGGGCACCCAGGCCCCGTCGATGGCCCTGTTGGCGAAGGTGTCCACCGTCACGGTGTTGTCCTGGGGCTTGATGGAGACATCACCCCCACCCTGGGTGTCGGTCGTCAGCCCGTTCTTCTTGAGGAAGTACCGCAGCGCCACGTCCTGGGTGTTGCCCAGGCTCGGGGTGGCGAGCGTGGTGCCCTTGAGCTGCGCGACGGAGGTGATCTCAGGCTTGACCACCAGCGACGCACCACCCGAGGTAGCGCCGGAGACGATCCGCACCGCCTCCCCGTGCGACTTGATGAAGCTGTTGACCGCCGGGTTGGGACCGATATAGCCGGCATCGATGGCGCCGGACAGAATCGCCTCCGCCTCCTGCACGCCGGAGTTGAAGGTCGATGTCTTGAGCGTGACTCCAGAGCCGAGGTCCTTGGCGAAGATCCCCTTCTCGGCGCCGTAGAGAGCTGGCGCATGGGTGAGGTTCGGGAAGTACCCGAGCCGTAGGGTGCCGGTGATCTGGCCGTTCGAGGCGACCGTCTGGGAGTCCCCGTCGTCACTCGAGCAGCCCACCACCGCCAGTACAAGCGCCCCCGCGGCGATGAGTGGCGTCGCTGCACGCCACAGTCTGCTCGGCCTCATAGATACCCCCTCACGCGGGCTGACACCCGCGCCATGCAAGTCGATCGAATTCATCGGGATGGTAAGCATGCCAGATGGTGCCCATCCTGGCCAGGTGGCTTCATCACGATGACATCGTTCTGCAATATCTTTGACCGGACATGAGCACATAGCCGACAAAACAGACATTTTTTTCGCTGGATCGCAGAGGCCCCGGACACCATCGGAGCGGGTCCGGGACGGTCTCAGACCGGGTTGGGTGCAGTTCTCCCCAGGTGAGATCAAGCGGCGAGTGTGTAGCTGGGTGAGTACTTGCTGTCGTGGTTGCGGGCGCGTTCCCGGT
>NZ_CDWWXB010000006.1:0-5306 GCF_977971855.1 Frankia sp. CoWAU3
TTCGCAGGATGCGTAGTCGAGACTACGGGCCGGACGTCCTGGCTCCCGCCGCCCGTCCGCGCCCGGTGCGCCCGCCGGAGGTCGAGCTCGAGCGTGACCTCGTTGTCGAGGACGTGGCCACCGGTTTCTGCGGGGCCGTGGTAGGCAGCGAGAACGGTGGGGTGACGCTGGAGGACCGCCACGGCATCCGGAGGGTCTTCCCCCTGGAACCCGGCGCCTTCCTGATCGAGGGCGCGCGGGTGACCCTCGTGCGTCCCCGCCGCGGGACCCCGGCCCCCGCGGCGCGCACCGCGTCCGGGTCCGTGGCGGTGCCCCGCCACCGGGCCAGGGTCGCGCGGGCGAGCCGTATCTACGTGGAGGGTCTGCACGACGCCGCCTTGGTCGAGCGGGTCTGGGGTGACGACCTGCGCATCGAGGGGGTGGTGGTGGAGAGCTTGGACGGGGTCGACGACCTGCCGTCGGTGGTCGCGGGGTTCCGCCCGGGGCCCGGCCGCCGGCTCGGCGTGTTGGTGGACCATCTCGTCCCGGGGTCGAAGGAGAGCCGGATCGCCGCCTCCGTCGCCGGTGACCACGTCCTGGTGACCGGTCATCCCTACATCGACATCTGGCAGGCGGTGAAGCCGGCGTCGGTCGGCATTCCCCGCTGGCCCGAGATTCCCCGCGGCCAGCCCTGGAAGGAAGGGGTCTGTCAGGCCCTCGGTGTGGAGGACCCGGCGCAGATGTGGCGCCGGATCCTGGCCTCGGTGGACAGCTACACCGACCTTGAGGTGGGCCTGCTCGGCGCGGTGGAACGACTGATCGACTTCGTCACCGGCTGACGGCCGGGCCCGGGCGGCCCCCGTACGCGCGCCGCGCAGCCGACCGCGTACGGTCACTTCCGGCGGGGACGGGCCCCCTCCGTAGGCGGGAGACACCGAATGCCGGCACGGATCAGACCATCGATCCTGCTTCGGATCGTCGGTGCGGCCGTCGTGGCCCTGGTCGCCGTGGCCCTGGTCGCCGGGGTGGCTCTGCATCTCGTGGTGGGCGGGTCCGCCGGGGCGGGCGCACCCGGCCTCCGGCCCGGCGTGGACGGGACCTCACCAACCGCCCTGTCCGGCCGGAAGGTCGTCCTCGATCCCGGGCACAACGGAGGAAACGGCGCCGCCGCGGGGTCGATCAACCGGCGGGTTCCGGCCGGCGGTTTCGACAAGGAATGCGACACCGTCGGCGCCGAGACCGACAGTGGTTACCCGGAGCACGCCTTCACCTTCGACGTCGCTGGGCGGGCGGCGGCCATTCTGCGCTCCCGGGGCGCGAGCGTGATCCTGACGCGCGACAACGACTCCGGGGTGGGCCCGTGCATCGACGAGCGGGCCCGCATCGGCAACCGGACCTCGGCTGACGCGGTGGTGTCGATACATGCCGACGGGGGACCGGCGGACGGGCGCGGCTTTCATGTCATCGCGCCCGCGCTCAGCCCGGACCGGGCCAACGCACCGATCCTAGCCCCGTCGGCACGTCTCGCGGCGATGGTACGATCCGCCTTCGGCCGGGCCACCGGGCAGCCACTGGCGGACTACCTGGGCGAGGATGGTATGACAATCCGCTCCGATCTCGGTGGGCTCAACCTCTCGCGGGTGCCGAAGGTCTTCCTGGAGTGCGGCAACATGCGCAACCGCACCGATGCGGCCGAGCTCGCCAACCCGGCCTGGCGGGCCCGGGCGGCGGCGGGCCTTGTGGACGGGATCACGTCGTTCCTGCTGGGGGACGAGGCGTCCTCGCCCGGCCCGGGCTGACCCGGCTTCGTCCGGCGATGGGCGCGGCGGGCGGCCGGGCCCATCGCCGGATTTCCGGGCGGCCCACCGCCCACCGGCCGTCGCACACGCAGAGGGCCACCCGTGACGGGCGGCCCTCATAGGACGGTCAGAATGTGTCTCGCGGTGGGCGATACTGGGATTGAACCAGTGACCTCTACCGTGTCAAGGTAGCGCTCTCCCACTGAGCTAATCGCCCGCGAAAGGATCAGAGGCGGAGGCGGGAATCGAACCCGCGTACAGGGCTTTGCAGGCCCTTGCCTAAACCACTCGGCCACTCCGCCGTGGGAGGCCGCTGGGGACGGACCTCAAGCCTCTCTGTTCCCGAGCGGACGACGGGATTCGAACCCGCGACCCTCACCTTGGCAAGGTGATGCTCTACCAACTGAGCCACGTCCGCGCTGCTCCGCGCTTCTCGGCGGTGCAGGTAGCACTCTAGCGGACGATCGGGCCAGACGTCGAACCGTCCGGCGGGCGTCGCTGAGATGTTGCGTTGGGTCAAGTTTCTCCGGATGAACACCGGCTTTCGCCCACGGCACGTCCATGCGGCCGGCGGCCGTCGAGGGGCTGGTCCATGCCCTGGGCGGCGGGTCACCTCGGGCGGCGGTAGCGTGATCGGAATGAGCGAGACGAACGTGGCGGCTCGGGAGACGAGCCCTCTCGGGCGTGTGGCACCGTCACCCCCGTGGGATGCCTCCTCGTTCCTGCTCGCCGGCGGCCGGTTCGCGACCGAGGTCGTGGAGATCAGCGATGACGCCGCGGTGCTGGATCGAGATGGCTTCTGGGCGGTCGTCGTCGACTTCAAGGGGGCCGTCCGTTGCATCCGGTTCGCCGACGTGCGGCCGGCACCTCCCGGTGGTGTCGCGGCGCTGCGGCGTGGCCCCTGGCTCGGACCGTCGCGAGCCGCATGGGCGACGACCATGAACCGGGCAGCCTACCTTGACGGGGTTGCGGCGATCCGTGAGCGTATCGCGGCGGGGGAGGTCTACCAGGTCAATCTCTGCCGATTGCTGTCGGCGCCCCTGTCGGCGCCCGCGGCGGAAGGCGCGGGGGGTCCCGGTGTCGGTGCTGCCGGTGTCGATCTTGGTGCCCTGGCGGCCGTCGTCGCCGCCGGCAATCCCGCGCCGTACGCGGTCGTCCTGGACGTGCCGGAGGCCGGGGTGCGCATCGTCGGCGCCTCCCCGGAGCTGTTCCTCTCCCGCCAGGGCGACGTCGTGAGCTCCAGGCCCATCAAGGGAACCGGTCGGACGGCGGCGGATCTGCGGGAGAAGGACGTCGCCGAGAACATCATGATTGTCGATCTTGTTCGCAACGATCTCGGGCGGGTTGCCCGCCCGGGAGGCGTGACGGTGCCTTCACTCTGCGCTGTGGAGAAACACCCCGGTCTCGTGCACCTCGTCTCGACCGTCCGGGCCCGGCTGCGGCCGGGAGTGGGCTGGCGGGACCTCCTGGCGGCGACCTGCCCGCCTGGTTCCGTCTCCGGTGCGCCGAAGTCGAGTGCGCTGCGGATCATCCGAGAACTGGAACCGGCCTCTCGGGGCTACTACTGCGGGGGGATCGGCTGGGTGGATGCCGACCGGAACGTGGGTTGGCTGTCTGTTGGTATTCGTACGTTCTGGATCGAGGACGACCGGATCTGGTTCGGTACCGGCGCTGGTATCACGTGGGGGAGTGATCCGGACTCGGAGTGGCGTGAGACCGAGCTGAAGGCCGACCGGCTGGTGGGGCTGGCGAGCCGATCGGACGATAAGCCGGGCACCGGCGGTGGGCCGAGGACAAAAGAACCCGCCTGGCGGCGCTAGGCCGGCCAGGCGGGCGGGTGCTCTGTGTGTGACTGGTCTGTGTGTGACCGGGTGGAAGCTACCTCGGATGCAGGTGGGGAAGGGCCTCCCCTGGTCGCAAAATGCCCGCACCGGCTTACCGGGATCGGGCAGCGGTCCCGACCCCGGTGAGATCACCGCTCGGGGCCGCCCCAGATGAGGAGGGCGAGTTCGGCGTCAAGATCGATGATGTCGCTCTCCCCGCCGAGGGGGACGGCTGAATACGTCCGCCGTAGGAAGGCCAGCACCTCGGACCGCGGCATCTCGAACAGTGCATGCCCGGACGGGCTGGACAGGGACAGGCAGACGATCCGTCCCCCGGACTGGGCGGCAGGCCACACCTGCACGTCGCCATCCCCGGCAGGTCGGCGCACACCGTCGCTGAGGAGCTGGCGTGCGAATGTCCACTCCACGACCTCGTCCGCACCGGTGCGGAAGCCGATGCTGATCGCGTACGGATCGGCCGGCTCGTACCGGACGGTGGCGGCGACCGGCACGGGCGCCCCGCCGGGAACGACAAGGCGGAGGGCGAGTTCTGCGGTGATTGAATCGTGACGAATAGTCATCGGGTGGCCTCTCATGGTGCGATGGTGCGGGCGAGCACCCGTGTAACGGGATAGTTCCCTCTCCGAGTCCCGTTGGAAACAAGATTATGCCAAGACAACATCCGTTACGGTAGTTCGGGCGAGTTGCCTGGCCCGGAAGGGTGAACCTGCTTCGAGTGATCATGGTTCGGTCGACTATCGGACGGATCTTCTACTTAAATCCTATAGATGATTACTGTCCGTAGCGTCCGAGCGTCCCCGGGCGCCAGGTCATCCCGCCAAGGCCGTTCCCCCCTGAGTCTTCCCCATCGGGACCCTTCCCAACCACGGCCAGTCGCGGCGAACCTGGTCCAGTCCGGCCACCGGACAGGACGGTGGACATTGCCCCATCCGTCCGTCGACCCCCCGCTGCCGACCCCTTCGTCGGCCCGTATCCCCGGCGTGTAGGGTGGTCCCACCAGCAAGGGCGTATAGCTCAGTGGTAGAGCGCTGCCTTCACACGGCAGAGGTCCGTGGTTCGAAACCACGTACGCCCACGCGATTGGGCTTGCCATGCTCCGCTCCCGGGTCGGGAGCTTGTTGTGCTCCCATGAGATATCTGTCCAGTGGATGATCTTCGCGCCCCTCGCGATGCGGCGTTTTTCCTGGTCCGGGCGGTTTTGTCGGTGCCTGGGAGGGGCTACCCCAAACGGGTGGTGCAGCTCGGCGGTGTCCTCTCCCGCCGGCGGGACTCGGCACGTTTCCCCCGGTAGCAGGCCGTCTCGGTCCCGTCCGAGGTCTGCCCGGGTGTGCCCCCGGCCCTCGCGGCGTGCTGTGGCTCGAAGGGTGGTCGGAGCTGTCCGCTGCCGGTGGGGCGCCTGCCTCAGGGAGTGGTGCGAAATATCCCCGATTGGCCGGTTTCTGGGTGTCTGGGCCGCGACGTCGTGGGCTGGCGACGAATCGACATCTACCCCCACTTTGGTGGGGACATCGCCGATGGAGGCGGATCCCGGAGGGGGTCCCGGCCGATGCTCCAGCCCGGGCGACAGTGTGGGCGACGAGCGCGTCGATACCTCGACCCGGGGTCGGCTCCGAGCCTCGTTCTTCACGGAAAGTGACGTCCAAGCCCGCGTCGCGGTGCCCCCGGGTGCATCGCGCGAGCCGCC
>NZ_CDWWXB010000006.1:5822-12248 GCF_977971855.1 Frankia sp. CoWAU3
TTGGGGGCGGGACTGCCCATCTTTCGGGCGCATGCTGTTGATTCGTGGTGCCCGTGGAGTTCCGCGCGCTGGGGATGGTCGACGCCGTGCGTCGCCGTGGAACGATTCCGGTGGTCGTTGATATACCGGTTGGCCCATGGTTGATCGGCATCGTTGTGCGTCCCGCCCCTTTCCGCAGGTCAGGTCACTGGTTTGCGAGCTGGGTCCACGCCGGGTCCGATTAGCGTTTTCCCCCATGAAGGTGCCGCTGACGCTGTACAGATCGGCTTAACGTCCGCTAAGCTGGCCGGGCAGGGCGTAACGGGCTCGGGCTGTCGCAAGGTTGTCGCGATGGCTTCTCGCGGGGTTGCGCCGGGAGGGCTCCTCTCGGTCGCGGACCCCTCGTGCGCATCATCCGCGCGTCAGATCCAGGGCGCCGTGGTTCGAAACCGATTACGTCACTCGAGGGAGACCGGCGGCGACCCCCCCACGCCGTCAGTCTCCCTCTTCATGCGCCGGACCGCACCCGCACGCGAGCCTCCTCGCCTACCGGGGGCGTCTCTCGTCGCTCAGATCCTGATAAATTGACGAGATGATATTGCTCCCCCCTGGGGAGCTCGTCCCGGGGAGGCAGCGCCCTTGCTGATGGCCGAGCAGGTTCCGGTATCCATGGCCCGCTCGATGGGCGCTGCCTGCATGTTCACTCGGCTCGGCCGGGGCGGTGCCGTGGCGGTCGCCCCGTGACGGCCGAGCTCTCACCCGAGGGGGTTCCCCTGGAGGAGCAGGCGGGGGTCGGCGGTCCGGATGCTTTCCAGCGGCTCTACACCCCGCATCGCATGGCTTATATCAGGGGTGAGGGCCGCTCCCGTGACGATGAATGCCCATTCTGCTCCATTGTCGGGATGTCCGACGAGGACGGCCTCGTGGTTGCCCGGGGTAAAAGCGTCTACGCGGTCCTCAACCTGTACCCCTACAATGCCGGGCACCTTCTCGTCGTGCCCTATCGCCACGTCGCGGACTACGCCGACATGGACCCCGAAGAGATCGTCGAGATGGCATTCTTCGTTCAGCACGCGCTCCGTGCGCTGCGGGCCGCCAGCGGGGCCCACGGGTTCAACACCGGCATGAACCTGGGGGATGTCGCCGGCGCCGGGATCGCCTCGCACGTGCATCAGCACGTGGTGCCGCGGTGGGGCGGTGACACGAACTTCATGCCCGTGGTGGGCGCGACCAGGGTGCTGCCCGCCCTGCTCGGGCAGACCAGGCAGATGCTCGCCCAGGCCTGGGCGCAGACCGCGTCCGACGAGCAGGGCGGGTAGCACCGGGCCCGGTGGAGGCCGCAGCCGGGTCGGGGCACCACCGTCGGGGCTGCCCGCCGCACCGGGTCCCGCCCGGCGTCCTGCCCGGTGCGGCGGGTGTGCGGTCGCGGATGTCTCCCGTCGGCGATCCTTCCTGAACTGGGCCGAAGGTTGCCGATTGTTCGCCTTTACTACTTTATGTATGATTCCTGCTTTATGCTGTTTTTTCGCTTCACGCCGACAGGGCATCCCCAAGCTGTGGTGGCATCGGCTCGTAGCCGCGATGGTTCCGCGTGAAGCTACCCGTGCCGTGGCTCAAGGACCGTAGTTCAATCGCATATCGGATCATTTCGCTCGCAGGGACCTCTGCGTGAATGACCGCCCGGGGGGTGGCCCCGGGCCTGCCAGGGACGGGTTCCATCCCGACGACCCGTCCTCGGCGAGTGGACAGGTCGCCCATCACGGCCCCGACGTACTCGTCGGGTACCAGGACGTCAACGGCCAGGATCGGCTCGAGCACGACGACGCCGGCGGCCCGGGCCGCGTCCTTGAGCGCCAGTGCGCCGGCGATCTGAAAGGCCATGTCCGAGGAGTCGACGCTGTGCGCCTTGCCGTCAACGAGGCGGACCCGTAGATCAACCATGGGATGGCCGGTGCGGACGCCCTGCGCCATCTGCGCCCGGACGCCCTTCTCCACCGACGGGATGAAGGCCCGGGGAACCGCGCCGCCGACCACCTCATCGACGAACTCGAAGCCCCCACCCGCCGGGAGTGGTTCGACCTCGATCTGGCATACCGCGAACTGACCGTGCCCACCGGACTGCTTGACCTGACGGCCGAGTCCGCGTGCCGGGGCACGCAGTGTCTCCCGCAGCGGGATCCGGGGCGCGATCCGGTCCACCGCGGCGCCGTAGCGCTGGGCGAGCCGTTCCAGGACCGTGTCGCTGTGGGCCTCGCCCATGCACCACAGGACGAGTTGGGCGGTCTCGGGGTTCTGCTCGATCCGTAGCGTCGGGTCCTCCACGGCCAGCCGGCCGAGTGCGGTCGACAGCCTGTCCTCGTCCGCGCGGCTTCGGGCACTGATCGCGACGGGGAGCTGCGGTTCGGGCATCGACCATGCGGGCAGGTAGCGCGGGTCGTCGCGATCGGAGAGGGTGTCGCCGGTCTCGGCGGTGCTGAGCTTCGTCACCACGCAGATGCCGCCGGCCGGGCACTCGCCCACCGTGTGCAGAACCGAGCCGTACGGCCGGGAGAGCGCCCCGACCTGCTCGTCGTCGTCGTGGTCGGCGTGCCTGGCCGTGGCTCTGCCGTGCCCGCTGACGTGCCCGCTGACGTGCACCGCATCGTCGGGATGCAGCGTGCCGGAGAACACCCGAACCACCGACATCCGGCCCACGTAAGGGTCCGTGGTCGTCTTCACGACCTCGGCCACGAGCGGCCCGGCCGGATTGCCGTGGCTCTGCTCGCAGGGGGAGCCGTCAGGGCGGCTCACCGGCGGCAGGAGATGCTCCCGCGGCGAGGGGAACCCCTGCACGAACAGGTCCAGCAGTTCGACGGAGCCGAAACCGCCGGCCCGCCCGCCGCCCCGATCGCTCCCTGCACCGGCGCCCGGACCCGAGGTCGAACCCGGAAGCAGACCGGCCGGCAACACCGGGAAGAACGTCCCGCGGGCGACCGCGGTCTCCAGATCGCCGAGCAGGAGCTTGGTGTCGGGCTCATCACCGGACAGGTACCGGTCGAGGAGGGCCTCGTCCTCGCTCTCAGCGATGATCCCCTCGACCAGGGCGGCGTGGGCGGAGGCGTACCGGCCGGTGAGGTCGGCCGGGGTCGCGAGTTCCCGGCAGCCGCCGTCCGGGTACTCCCGCACCCGCCCGGACAGCAGATCCACCAGCCGCATCGAGGCGCCGGCCTCCCGCTCGGGCAGGTAGGCCGGCAGCACGCCGGCCCCGAAGGCCCGTTGGCAGCCCTCGACGGCCGCCGCGAAATCGGCCCGGGGATGGTCGAGATGGGTGAGCACGATCGCGCGGGGCATGCCGACCCCGGCGCACTCCGCCCACACCATGCCGGTCGCGCCATCCACCCCGTCGATCGCGCTGACGACGAACAGAGCGGCGTCGGCGGCCCGCAGGCCCGCCCGCAGCTCGCCCACGAAGTCGGGATAGCCCGGGGTGTCCAGAAGATTGATCGTGAGACCGCGATGACTGACCGAACACAGGGTGAGGCTGACCGACCGTGCCGGGCGACGCTCGGGATCGGCATGGCCGACGTAGCTGGTCTGGGTAGTCTGACGGTCGCCGTTCTGGCGGTCCGGCGGCCCGTCGGTGGCGAGCAGACGGTCCACCAGAGCCGTCTTGCCCGCGCCGGTGTGGCCTACCAGGACGACGTTGCGCACATCGCACGAGGCTGATGACATCCTCGCCTCCTTGACTGGGAGGTAACGGCCTGTTCGGTAACGGCAGAGTCCTCCCCTGTTACCTGGGACACAAGCCCGAGGGCGGCCGTGGTCGGGAATGCGCGGATCGTGGCGGCTGTACTGTGAAGACCGCCCGAAGTCGGGCGCACGCGGGACGACCACGCGGGACGACGGGACGGACATGCTCGCTAGCAAGGCACGACCGCAGATCCAGAAGTTGCTCGACCCGGTGAGCCAGTGGGCCGCCCGGTCGTCGGTGTCGCCGGATGTCGTGACGATCATCGGCATGGTCGGGGTCGCGGGCGGGGCTCTGGGGTTCTTCACCCGCGGGGTGTTCTTCCTCGGCACCGTGGTGATCACGCTGTTCGTCTTCTCGGACCTGCTCGACGGGGTCATCGCCCGCGCCCGCGGTATCTCCTCCAAGTGGGGGGCCTTTCTCGACTCCACGTCCGACCGGGTCGGCGACGGCGCGATCTTCGGATCGCTCGTCCTCTGGTACGCTGGCGACGGCGATTCCCTGCCGTTGGCGGGTGCGGCCCTGATCTGCCTGGTCGCCGGGTCGATCACCTCGTACGTCAAGGCCCGCGCCGAGGGACTCGGCTTCACCTGTGACGTGGGGTTCGCCGAACGGGGCGAGCGGTTGCTGATCCTGCTGGTCGCCGCCGGGCTGTACGGCCTCGGGGTGCCCTACCTCCTGCCCGCGGCGCTGTGGTTCCTCGTCGGTGCCACCACGCTGACGGTCGTCCAACGGGTCGTCCACGTCTACCGGCAGTGGTACCGCGCGGGGGACCCTCCCTCCCCGTTGACGTCAAGGGCGGCCCCGACCACCGCGTCCCGGACCGCGGCTGCGTCCCGGACCGCGACCACCTTCGGCCCCGGCCGCAACGGCCGCTGAGCGGTCATCGAGACGACCCGACGAAGAGCCGAGCGTTGACGACGGGCGGGCGGGCGGCGGCAGCCGGGCGGTTCACCGACCTCGCCTACGCGCTGGGCTGGCGCGGCGTCCGGCTGCTCCCGCAGCCCGTGGCCGCCGCGGCGTTCCGGTTCGGCGCCGACCTGGCCTACCGCCGCGACGGGCGGGGGGTGCGCCGGCTGCGGTCGAATCTCGCCCGGGTGGCGCCGCCGGGAACCGATCTGGACCGGTTGACCCGGGCGGCGATGCGCTCCTACGCGCGGTACTGGCTGGAGGTGTTCCGCTTCCGGGAGATCGGTCTGGACCGTGTCGTCGGCCGGCTGCGGCTGCTGGACCAGTATCGGTTGTGGGATGCGCACGCCCGCGGGAAAGGGACCATCGTGGCGCTGCCGCACATGGGCAACTGGGAGCAGGCGGGCGCCTGGCTGGTGGCGAATGGCGTGCCGTTCACGACCGTCGCCGAACGCCTGCGGCCGGAGGCGCTCTTCGAGCGGTTCTTGGCCTTCCGCTCGGAACTCGGCATGGAGGTCGTCCCGCTGACCGGCGGGCAGGCTCCTCCGTTCGACCTGCTTACCGACCGCCTGCTGGCCGGGGGGATGCTCTGCCTGCTCGCGGACCGGGATCTCTCCCGCGGCGGGATCCCGGTGAGGTTCTTCGGCGCCACGGTCACCATGCCCGGCGGGCCCGCGGCGCTCGCGTTGCGCACCGGAGCGGCGCTGCTGCCCGCCACGCTCTGGTTCGACCATGACGGGTGGAGCGGGCGGATCCATCCCGCCGTCGAGCCGAGCGACATCCCGACGATGACGCAGGGACTCGCAGACGCCTTCGCTGCCGGCGTTGCCGCGCACCCCGCGGACTGGCACATGCTCCAGCGGATCTGGCGCGACGACGGATGACGCCGCCGTGAAGATCGGTCTGGCCTGCCCCTACGCCTGGGACGTACCGGGTGGGGTCCAGGCGCACGTGCGTGACCTCGCCGAGACCCTGATCGCCGCCGGTCACGAGGTGTCCGTCATCACCCCGGTGGACGACGAACGGACCCTGCCGCCCTACGCGGTGGACGCGGGTCGGGCGTTACCGCTGCCCTACAACGGCTCCGTCGCCCGGCTCCTGATGGGCCCGGTCTCGGCCGCCCGGGTCCGCCGTTGGCTGCGTGAGCACGACTTCGATGTCCTGCACGCCCACGAACCGACCGCGCCCAGCGTCAGCCTCCTGGCCTGCATGCTGGCCGACGGACCGATCGTCGCCACCTTCCACACCGCCAACCCCCGGTCGCGGTTCCTCACCGCGGCCCAGGGCGCGCTGCAGCCGTCGTTCGAGAAGCTGCGGGCTCGGATCGCGGTCTCCGAGGCGGCCCGGCGCACCCTCGTCGAGCATCTGGGCGCCGACGCCATCCTGATCCCGAACGGGGTGGCGGTGCAGAACTTCGCCGGCGCCCGGCCCCTGCCCGACTACGACAACGGGCGGCCCACCGTCGTGTTCCTCGGGCGCATCGACGAGCCGCGCAAGGGCCTTGACGTGCTGCTCGCAGCCCTGCCGGCGCTCGCCGCCGAGATCGACGGTGTCCGGCTGCTGGTGGCGGGGCCCGGTGACGGGGCGGCGGTGCGGGCCCGGCTGGAGCCCACCCTGCGCTCGCGGGTCGACCTCGTCGGCATGGTCTCCGACGCTGACAAGCCCCGGGTCTTCGCCTCCGGGCAGGTCTACTGCGCCCCGAACACCGGTCAGGAGAGCTTCGGGATCGTGCTGCTCGAGGCGATGGCGACCGGGACCCCGGTGGTGGCCAGCGACATCGACGCCTTCCGCCGGGTCCTCGATGACGGGCG
>NZ_CDWWXB010000006.1:12440-19240 GCF_977971855.1 Frankia sp. CoWAU3
CTGGTGGAACGCGGTCGCGCCGTCGTCGCCGCCTACGACTGGCGGGCCATCGCCGAGCGGATCGTCGGGGTGTACCAGATGGTCTCCGGGGACATGCGGGTGTCGGTCGCGACGGCGACGCGGTTGCCGGTCCGGGGCGACGCGAGGAGTGGGGACTGACCTGCCCCGGTAACTGACCTGCCCCGGTACCAGAGCCACGTCATATTCGGCCGTTGGTTACGCTGCGCGGGATGACCGTCGTCGTGGTGGTGGTCGCCCTGGTGGTGGCGATCGCGACCTATCTGACCTGGCTGGCCACTCGGCTCGACCGACTCGCGGCCCGGGTCGCGGACGCCCGCGGTGGGCTGGTGGCGCACCTGGTCGCCCGCGCCGACGCCGCGCGCGAGCTGGCCCTGCGGTGTGAGCTGGCCGAGCTGGGCGAGAGCGTGGCCCGGGCCCGAACGGCCTATCCGGACCTGCTCGCCGGGGGGGCGTTGGACGCCGCGGTCGAGCAGAGCGAGAATGCCCTGAGCCGGGCGTTACGGTCCGCCGAGGTCGCCGCGGCCGGCCAGCACCACCCCGCCGAGCTGCATGCGGTCGACTCCTGCGCGGCCCGGGTCGCGCTCGCCCGGCAGTTCCACAACGACGCGGTCCGCGACCTGCGGGCACTTGCCGGCCGACGCGTGGTGCGGATGGCGCACCTGGCCGGCCGCCGGCCGCCGGCCGGCTACTTCGAGATCGACGACGCCCTGCCGATCCGTGGCGAGGGCGTCCCTCACGACGACCTGCCGGGGCTGGCCTCCTGACGGCCCGGCCGGTCGCGAGATCGCCGTACCATGGAAAACCGACCCACCCGTACGGGAACCATCCGGTGGGGTAGCCGACATGCAGGTGCCAGACATGCCGGTACCCCGCGGCCCTGGCGACCCGACCCAGTGAAAAGAGACGGCACATCATGTCCGAGGGCCAGACTGCCCCCGCCGCCGGCCCGGCGACCGACTCCGCCCGGCATGCCGGTACCGCCCGCGTCAAGCGCGGCATGGCGGAGATGCTCAAGGGCGGTGTGATCATGGATGTGGTCACCGCCGAGCAGGCCCGCATCGCCGAGGACGCCGGCGCCGTCGCGGTGATGGCGCTGGAGCGGGTTCCCGCCGACATCCGGGCGCAGGGTGGGGTGGCGCGGATGAGTGATCCCGACATGATCTCGGAGATCATCGAGGCGGTCTCCATCCCGGTCATGGCCAAGGCCCGGATCGGGCATTTCGTCGAGGCACAGGTGCTGCAGGCGCTCGGGGTGGACTACGTCGACGAGTCCGAGGTTCTCACGCCTGCCGACCCGCACCACCACATCGACAAGTGGCGCTTCACGGTGCCGTTCGTCTGCGGAGCCACCAACCTGGGGGAGGCGCTGCGCCGGATCGCCGAGGGCGCGGCGATGATCCGTTCCAAGGGTGAGGCGGGCACCGGCGAGGTGTCCAACGCCGTGGTGCACATGCGTACCATCCGGGCGGAGATCGCCCGGCTGTCGGGGCTGCCCGCCGAGGAGCTCTACGCGGCGGCCAAGGAGCTGCGCGCCCCGATCGAGCTGGTCGCCGAGGTGGCCCGGCTCGGTCGGCTGCCCGTCGTGCTGTTCACCGCCGGCGGTATCGCCACCCCGGCGGACGCGGCGCTGATGATGCAGCTCGGCGCGGACGGGGTGTTCGTCGGGTCCGGGATCTTCAAGTCCGGGGACCCGGCGCGCCGCGCTCGGTCCATCGTCGAGGCGACCACCATGTTCAAGGACCCCGACGTTCTGGTGAAGGTCTCCCGGGGCCTCGGCGAGGCGATGGTGGGCATCAACGTCACCGAGCTTCCCCCGGAAGCCCGCTACGCCGACCGCGGCTGGTGAGTGGCCCGCGGATCGGCATCCTCGCGTTGCAGGGGGATGTGCGCGAGCACGCCCGGGCGCTCACCGAGGCCGGCGCGCGGCCGGTGGCGGTGCGCCACGCGGTGGAGCTCGCCGAGGTCGACGGGCTCGT
Source organism: Frankia sp. CoWAU3 (assembly GCF_977971855.1). Lineage (NCBI taxonomy): Bacteria > Bacillati > Actinomycetota > Actinomycetes > Frankiales > Frankiaceae > Frankia > Frankia sp. CoWAU3. The sequence goes on from NZ_CDWWXB010000006.1 coordinate 14,438, forward strand.
CCTGCCCGGAGGTGAATCCACCACGATCGGCCGGTTGCTGCGCGTGTTCGAGCTGTTGGAGCCGTTGCGGGCGGCGGTGGCCGCGAGGTTGCCCGTGTTCGGTTCATGTGCTGGCATGATCCTGCTTGCGCGGGACGTCGTGGGCGGTCGGCCGGATCAACCACTGATCGGCGGGCTGGACATCGTCGTCCGGCGTAACGCCTTCGGCCGGCAGGTGGACTCGTTCGAGGCACACCTCGAGGTCGTCGGGGTGACGGGGCCACCTGTGCACGCGGTCTTCATCCGGGCACCATGGGTAGAAAAGGCAGGAGACGCGGTCGAGGTCCTGGCCCGTGTCGCCGAGGCGCCGGTGACGGTCCGCCAAGGACCGCTGCTGGCCACCGCGTTCCATCCGGAGCTGACCGGTGATGCCCGGGTGCACCGGCTATTCGTCGACAGCGTCCGATCGTCCGGGTCCGGTCGATGATCGGGCGCAAGAGAGGCAGGTCATGAGCGGCCACTCCAAGTGGGCGACCACCAAGCACAAGAAGGCGGTCATCGATGCCCGCCGGGGCAAGCTGTTCGCCAAACTGATCAAGACGGTCGAGGTGGCGGCCAAGACGGGCGGCGGAGACCCCGCGGGCAACCCGACGCTCGCCGACGCCATCGCCAAGGCGAAGTCGCAGTCCGTGCCGAACGACAACATCGAACGGGCCGTCAAGCGGGGTTCCGGCGAGCTCGCCGGTGGGGTGAACTACGAGGACATCACCTATGAGGCGTACGGCCCGGGCGGGGTGGCGATCCTCGTGGAGTGCCTGACCGACAACCGTAACCGGGCGGCGTCGGATGTCCGGGTGGCGATCACCCGTAACGGCGGCACGGTGGCCGACCCGGGGTCGGTGTCGTACCTGTTCAACCGCAAGGGTGTCGTGCTTATCGAGAAGACCGCCGGCCTCACCGAGGACGACGTACTGCTCGCAGTGCTCGACGCCGGCGCGGAGGAGGTCAACGACGTCGGGGAGGCCTTCGAGGTGGTCTCCGAGGCGACCGATCTGCACGCCGTGCGGGTGGCCGCCACCGATGCTGGCCTGGCGGTCACCTCCGCGGACATCTCCTGGCTGCCGAGTGTGAGCGTGTCGCTGGAGGCCGAACCCGCCGCCAAGGTCCTCAAGCTCATCGAGGCGGTCGAGGATCTCGATGACGTCCAGAACGTCTGGTTCAATGCCGACATCTCCGATGACGTGATGGAGCTCGTCGGCAGCTGATCGTCCTCTCGGGCGATCCGTTGGGCGTGTCGTGGATGTCCGGTTGTGTCGCCGCCCCTAGAATCGAACGAATGTTCTTGTGAACGTGCGGTCGGGAGGGTGGATGCGGGTGCTGGGGGTCGATCCGGGGCTGACCCGGTGTGGCCTGGGGGTCGTCGACGGTGGCCTCGGCATCCGGGCCCGCCTGGTCGAGGTGGGGGTGGTGCGCACCCCCGCCACCGCCGAGGTCGCCGAACGGTTGTGCGCCGTGTCCGATGGCATCGACGCCTGGCTCGATCGCACCCGCCCGCAGGCGGTCGCGGTCGAGAAGGTCTTCAGCCAGGCGAACATGCGTACCGTGATGGGTACCGCGCAGGCCGGGGCGGTCGCCATCGTGCTGGCCGCCCGGCGGGGCCTGTCGGTGGGTCTCTACACGCCCAGTGAGGTGAAGGCCGCGGTGACCGGCAGCGGCCGGGCGGACAAAGCGCAGGTCAGTTTTATGATCACCAGATTGCTCGGGCTGACCGAGGCGCCACGCCCGGCCGACGCGGCGGACGCCCTCGCGTTGGCGCTCTGCCACCTGTGGCGCGGGCCGGCGCTGGCCCGGTTCCGTTCCGCCGCGCCGGGCGGACCCACCCGATGATCGCGTCGTTGGCCGGCACGGTCACCGCGCTGACCCCGCTGTCCGCCGTCATCGAGGTCGGCGGGGTGGGCCTGCTCGTCCACTGCTCGCCGTCGACGCTGTCGCGGCTACGGGTGGGGGAGTCCGCCTCCCTCGCCACCACCCTGATCGTGCGCGAGACCGAGCTGACCCTCTACGGCTTCGCCGACGCCGATGCGCGCGACGTCTTCGAGATCCTGCAGAGCGCGGCCGGAGTCGGGCCCAAGCTCGCCCAGGCCGTGCTCGGGGTGCACGATCCCGACACGGTGCGCCGCGCCGTCGCCGAGGAGGATCTCGCGGTGCTGACGAAGGTCCCCGGTATCGGGCGCAAGGGCGCGCAGCGCATCGTCCTGGACCTGCGGGACCGGCTCGGTCCGCCGGGTGACGGTGCGCCGCTGCCCGGCCCGCGCCCGACGCCGGGACCGGAACCGATGCCGGCCGATACCGTCGGGGTCGCGGCGACCGTGCGGGAGGCGCTGGTGGGCCTGGGCTACTCGGGTCGTGAGGCCGACGACGCCGTGTCCCGGGCGCTCGTGGTCCTGGCCGCGCCCGCGGGCGAGGGCGCCGCAGCCGGTGGCGAGCAGGCCGCCCCGGGCAAGGGAGACGTCCCGGGAAAGGAAGGCGCCCCGGGTTCCCGGGCCGGGGCCGACTCGGGAACCGGCGGCGCTCCGCCCGACGCCGCGACCCTGCTGCGCGCAAGTCTTGCCGTGCTACGCAGGTGAGGGCCGTTATGACGCCGCCATGCGGCGCGCGACCGCGTCGGGCGGTGGTCAGCCGGGGCGGTGGTCAGCCGGGGCGGTGGTCAGCCGGGGCGGCGGTCAGCCGGAGCGGCGGTCAGCCGGAGCGGGGGTACGCGGAGGTGGGACATGAGTGACGACGGCCTGGTGTCCGCCGCGGCGAGTCCCGAGGAGCGCGCCTTCGAGGCCGGGCTGCGTCCGCGCACCCTGGCCGAGTTCGTCGGCCAGCGTAAGGTGCGCGAGCAGCTCACAATCATGCTCGAGGGGGCGCGGGCGCGTGGTCGCCCGCCGGACCACGTCCTGCTGTCGGGCCCGCCCGGTCTGGGCAAGACCAGCCTCGCGATGATCATGGCGCAGGAGCTCGAGGTTCCGTTGCGGATGACCAGTGGGCCGGCGATCGAACGCGCCGGGGATCTCGTCGCGATCCTCACTGCCCTCTCCCCGGGAGAGGTCCTGTTCCTCGACGAGATTCACCGGATCGCCCGGCCAGCCGAGGAACTGCTCTACGCCGCGATGGAGGACTTCCGGGTTGACGTCATCCTGGGCAAGGGCCCGGGCGCGACCGCGATCCCCCTCGACGTGTCGCCATTCACGCTGGTCGGGGCTACCACCCGGTCGGGCCTGCTGACCGGCCCGCTGCGGGATCGGTTCGGGTTCACCGCCCATCTGGACTTCTACGACGCCGACGAGCTCGCCCGGGTGCTGACTCGCTCGGCCGGCCTGCTGGGGGTCACCCTCACCGCCGAGGGAGCCGCCGAGGTCGCTGGCCGGTCGCGTGGTACGCCCCGCATCGCCAACCGGTTGCTGCGCCGGGTGCGCGACTACGCGGAGGTGCGGGCCGACGGAGTGGTCACCCGCGAGATCGCCCAGGCGGCGCTGCGGATCTACGACGTCGACGGGCTCGGACTGGACCGTCTCGACCGGGCCGTGCTGGAGGCGCTGGTCACCCGGTTCGGCGGCGGTCCGGTCGGGCTCACCACGCTCGCCGTGTCGGTCGGGGAGGAACCGGAGACGGTGGAGGACGTGGCCGAGCCGTTCCTGCTGCGTGCCGGCCTGCTGATCCGTACCGCCCGGGGCCGGATGGCCACCCCCGCCGCCTTCGAGCACCTCGGTCTGGACCCCGTCACCGATCCGCTCGGTCGTACCCAGGTCTCGCTGTTCACCGAGGGAGAATGACTGTGAGAGGGTCGGTCGGGGAGTAGTCACTGAAGGTGATTAGTCCGTCCGGGGTGAGTCGTCCCCGTAGCATCGGCCATTCCGGCCGGAGGAGGTCCTGAGTGCCGGGCACAACCGCCCTGCCCACCACAGGCATCCGATCGATACGTACGATCGCCGCAACACATCAGGAGGGCAGGACGTGCACGTACTCGTGGCAGCTTCGGTGGCGGCCGGCAAGGACGGGGGCAGTTCGATCAGCGGGCTTCTGTTCCCGCTGATCCTCATCCTGGTGATCGTCTACTTCTTCTCGATGCAGCGGCGCCGCGCCAGGGCGCAACAGCAGCAGATATCGCGGATCGTTCCCGGTACCCTGGTGATGACCACCGCTGGTCTCTACGCCACGGTCGTCGAGATGGAGGACGGCGACCTCCTGCTGGAGGTTGCGCCCGATGTCGTCTGCCGCTTCTCGCGCAGCGCGGTCGCTCGGGTGATCAGTACGCCCGACGGAGCCGGGGACGGCGGGGAGTCCTCCGGGGAACCGCGGTCGCACGACGACGGTTCCGACGGTTCCGACGGCCCCGGTGGCGCCGAGGCGTCGCATCCCGGCGGTGGCCTCCCCGGTGGGGACGGTGGCACGGGCGGTGAAACGACACACCCGCCCGGCAAGGAGCTGTGATCGCCGGTCACCTGGCCGAGCACTACCGTTCGGGGAGCGGAACGCACCCTCGGTGACATTCGTTCGGATACTTTAGGCACCGCCGGTCCGGGCAGCGGCGAGACGAACGAGCGCCGGCACACCGGCGCGTGAGGAAGGGACTCGCAGGTGGCACGCGGCTCGGCACGGGTACCCAAGGGGATCTCCGTCTGGACCCGGCTGGGGATCCTCGGCGGTCTGATCGTCGTCCTCTACGGCCTCATGGCCGCTACCGGAAACTGGAAGCCCCGGCTCGGGCTCGACCTGCAGGGCGGGACGAGCGTCATCCTCACGCCTCGTGCCACGCAGGGAAACAACGTCGACAGTGGT
>NZ_CDWWXB010000006.1:19769-24293 GCF_977971855.1 Frankia sp. CoWAU3
TGGCCTCGGCTTCTCCGGCCCCCGCGCCGGCGGCGACCGGGTCGACCGGGTCGACCGGGGACAGCCCGCCTGCTGACGTGTTCGCTCGCTACGAGTCGCTGACGTGCGCAGCGGCCGACGTCCGCAAAGCCTCGGTCAGCACCGACCGCCCGCAGGACTGGACCGCCGCCTGTGACCGGACCGGGACGACGAAGTACCTGCTCAAGCCGGCCACGGTGGTCGGGACGGATGTGAAGACCGCCTCCGCGGGCCTGCAGGGCGGCGGCGGGACCACGGGCATCACCACCGGGCAGTGGGTCGTGAACGTCGAGTTCACTGGTCCGGGCCAGAACAAGTTCACCAAGCTGACCGAGAGCACGATCGGCAAGCAGGTTGCGATCGTGCTCGACGGGGTGGTGCAGTCCGCGCCGCAGACCAACGAGCGTATCCCCGGATCGGCCCAGATCTCCGGCGGCTTCAGCCAGTCCGACGCCGAGGACCTCGCCAACGTGCTGCGCTACGGTGCCCTTCCCCTGGCCTTCGAGCGCTCCCAGGCCGAGTCCATCTCGCCGACCCTCGGTCGTGACTCGCTGCACGGCGGACTGCTCGCCGGCGCCATCGGACTCGTTCTCGTCATCGCCTACTCCTTCCTGTACTACCGGGCGCTGGGCATGGTCGTGATCATCTCCCTCGCCGTCAGCGGTCTGCTGATCTACGCCTCGGTGGTGCTGCTCGGCGTGGCGATCGGGTTCACGCTGACCCTGGCCGGCATCGCCGGCCTGATCGTGTCGATCGGTGTCACGGCGGACTCGTTCGTGGTCTACTTCGAACGGATCAAAGACGAGGTTCGGGCCGGTCGCACGGTCCGGGCGGCCACGGATCGTGCCTGGCCCGCCGCGCGGCGCACGATGCTCTCCGCGGACACGGTTTCCTTCCTGGCCGCCGCGGTCCTCTACATCCTGTCGATCGGCTCGGTGCGCGGCTTCGCCTTTACGCTCGGGCTGTCGACGTTGAGCGATGTCGTGATCATGTTTATCTTCACCCGGCCGTTGGTGACGTTGCTGGTGCGGCGCAGACTGTTCTCGGTCAGCCGGTACTCGGGCCTGAGTCCGAAGACCCTCGGCGGGCGTGGCGGTGGCGTGGCGCAGGCCGCTTCCACCCGGGCGCGACTGGCCAAGCGGCCGGCGCCGGCCGGGCAGAGGCGGGAGAGCTGAGATGGCACTGGTCGGGCGGATCTACCGCAGCGACTTCAACGTCGACTTCGTCGGCCGGCGCAAGGCCTGGTACGCCGTCTCCGGCGTCGTGGTCGCCGTCTGCATCATCAGCATGATCTTCCGTGGCTTCACCTTCGGTATCGAGTTCTCCGGTGGCGCGGTCTTCCAGCTACCCAGCGGTGGCGGTACCGTCGCGCAGGTCGAGGACACGCTGTCCGGCATCGGGCTCGATCCGGCGGACAGTGTGGTCCAGCAACTGGAGACCTCCCACCAGTTCCGGATCCAGACGCCGACCCTCTCCGACGCCCAGACCCGTGAGCTGACCGGCGCGTTGGCCAAGCGCTTCTCGGTGTCGAACCCGGACCGCGACATCGCCGTGTCGACCGTCGGCTCGTCCTGGGGATCGACGATCACGAACAAGGCCCTCCAGGGCCTGGCCGTCTTCCTCGTGCTCGTTGTGATCTACCTCTCGGTACGGTTCGAGTGGAGGATGGCGCTCGCGGCGATGGCCGCTCTCGTTCACGACCTCGTCGTCACCATGGGTGTCTACTCGCTGGTAGGTTTCGAGGTGACGCCGTCGACGGTCATCGCCGTGCTGACGATCCTCGGATTCTCCCTGTACGACACGGTGGTGGTGTTCGACCGGGTGCGGGAGAACACCGCGGGCATGGGCACGTCGACGCGGCGGACCTACGCGGAGGCGACGAACGACGCGCTCAACGAGACGTTGGTGCGTTCGCTGAACACCTCCCTCATCGCCCTCATCCCGGTCGCATCCCTCCTCTTCGTCGGCGCCGGTCTGCTCGGTGCCGGCACGCTGAAGGACCTCGCGCTCGCCCAGTTCGTCGGTATCGCCTCCGGTACATACTCCTCCCTGTTCTTTGCCACGCCGCTGCTCGTCGACCTCAAGCGCGGCGACCCCGCCGTGCGGGCGCTGGATGCGCGGGTCGCCCGTGAGCGCGCCAGGCGGGTCCGGGCCGCCGCGGGTGTGCCGGGCACGGCTGTTCCCGCCGGCGCGGCGGTCGATCCGGCCGGCTGGGGTGAGGACGCTCCCGTCTCCGGCGCGCGTGAACCGGTTCCGGCCGGGGCGAACCTGGGCGGTGCCGCCCGACGACCGTCGGGCGCGCCCCCCGCTCGGCGCGCCGCGGGGCGCAAACCCGGCCGGCGCGGACGGCCGAGCGGTAAGAAACGCCGGTGAGCCAGGTCGCCGGCCGCGCGGATCTGGGCGGGGCTCCGATCGGGTGGCGGCGGATCTCCGGACGATCTTGATGTCAGGACGATCTTAATGTCCGGGCGACCCTGAAGTCCAGACGACCCTGAAGGTGGGAGAAGCGGCACGATGACGAGCATCGACGACGCACCGCAGCGGTCCGCCGCGCACGACGCGGTCGCCGAGGTCCTACGTGGCCACATCCGCGACATTCCCGACTGGCCGCAGCCAGGGGTCGTGTTCAAGGACATCACCCCGCTGCTCGCGACGCCGACCGCCTTCGGGGTGGTCATCGGTGCGCTGGCGGACGCGGCCCGGGAGCTGGGGGCTACCACGATCGCCGGCATCGAGGCGCGGGGCTTCCTGCTAGCCGCGCCGGTCGCGGACCGGCTGGGCACCGGCCTCGTGCCGATCCGCAAGCAGGGCAAGCTGCCGGGGCCGACCCGAAGCGCCTCCTACGACCTGGAGTACGGCGCCGCCACGATCGAGATCCACGCTGACGCGGTGCACGACGGCGACCGGGTCCTGCTCGTTGACGACGTGTTGGCCACCGGTGGCACCGCGGCCGCCGCACACAGCCTGCTCGCGGCTGGCGGCGGGGAGGTCGTGGGGCTGGCGGTCCTCATGGAGCTGTCCTTCCTGCCGGGCCGTGATCGGGTCGCGCCGCTCGATGTCGTCTCCCTTCTGACGATTTGACCTCGCCCGGGCGAGGTCCGCGGAAGGCTTCTGACCAGTGCGGCGTTAGGCTCGGTGTCTAGTCCTTACGCAGGAGCGGTCCGTGCCCGAGGCAGCGCCGGTGACCACCGGAGTTTCGCCGCCCGCCGTCACTCCCTTCCGGGAGCCCCGGCCGGTGGGCGATGCCGCGCGGGCCACCGCCGGATCGGTGGCGCGTGAGTCGGCAGCCCACGGGCCGGCAGCCCACGGGCCGGCACAGCCGCCGGCTGCGGATGGTGGCGACGTCCGCGGGCAGGAGCCACCGGCTGGATCCCCGGGGGGGTCCGAGCTGGTCACCGCGGTCGGCATGGGACGGCGTCCCGAGGACGGTTCCCCGGTCGTCCCCCGGTTGGGGCACGAGTCGCCGCCGCTGCCGCGTCGGGTGCGCGGTCGGCTCTCCCGCCTTGCGACGCACCGGGCGACGCCTCCCTCGGCTCTCGACCCGGTGCTGCGTGGGCTGCTCGCGAACCACCCGCGCGCCGACATCGCCCAGGTGCAGCAGGCGTTCGAGGTCGCCGACGCCGCGCACGCCGGCCAGGTGCGCTTCTCCGGCCACCCGTACATCACTCATCCGATCGCGGTCGCGAGCATCCTCGCCGATCTGGGGATGGACACCGCGACGCTGTCCGCAGCGTTGCTGCACGACACCCCCGAGGAGACGACGCTTACCGTCGATGCAATCCGGGACACCTTCGGTGACCATATCGCGCTCATCGTCGACGCGGTCAGCAAGCTCAACCGGGTCAAGGTCGGCGAGGCGGCCCAGGCGGAGACCATCCGCCGGATGGTCGTCGCGATGGCCCGCGACCCACGCGCGCTGGTGGTCAAGCTCGCCGACCGCCTGCACAACATGCGTACCCTGCGCTTTCTGCCCGAGCACAAGCAGGAACGCAAGGCTCGGGAGACGCTCGAGGTCTACGCCCCGCTCGCCCACCGGCTCGGCATGAACTCGTTGAAGTGGGAGCTGGAGGACCTCTCGTTCGCCGCGTTGTATCCGAAACGGTACGACGAGATCGTCCGGCTGGTCGCTGACCGGGCCCCGAGCCGGGACGTCTATCTGGCCGAGGTGATCGGGCAGGTGCAGGTCGGCCTGCGGGACGCGCGGATCAAGGCGGTCGTCTCCGGGCGGCCGAAGCACTATTACTCGATCTACCAGAAGATGGTGGTGCGCGGCCGTTCCTTCGACGACATCTATGATCTGGTCGGCATCCGCGTCCTGGTCGACTCGGTCCGGGACTGCTATGCCACGCTGGGTACCGTGCACGCGACCTGGAAGCCGATTCCCGGCCGGTTCAAGGACTACATCGCGATGCCCAAGTTCAACATGTACCAGTCGTTGCACACGACGGTCATCGGTCCCGAGGGCAAACCGGTCGAGCTGCAGATCCGCACGCACGCGATGCACAA
>NZ_CDWWXB010000006.1:24583-27539 GCF_977971855.1 Frankia sp. CoWAU3
CCCTCGGCGGGGACCCCGGAGGGCGGGCGGGCCGGTCGGCGCAAGGGCGGACCCGATGCGGACCTCATGACCTGGCTGCGTCAGGTGCTCGACTGGCAGCGGGAGACCGCGGACCCGGGAGAGTTCCTCGACAGCCTGCGGTTCGCCGCCGAGACCGACGAGGTTTTCGTCTTCACCCCCAAGGGCGACGTCATCCCGCTGCCTGCCGGGTCGACCTCGGTGGACTTCGCTTACGCGGTGCACACCGACATCGGCCACCAGTGCGTCGGGGCCCGGATCAACGGCCGTCTCGCGGCCCTGGACACCCCGCTGGACAACGGCGACGCGGTCGAGATCTTCACCTCGCGGGCCCATTCGGCCGGCCCGAGCGAGGACTGGTTGATGTTCGTCCGTTCGTCGCGGGCCAGGACGAAGATCCGCCAGTGGCACGCTCGTGGGCGCCGGGAGGACGCGATCGTCGCCGGCCGCGACGCGATCGGCCGCGCGATGCGCCGCCACGGCCTGCCGCTGTCCCGCCTGATGAGCGGGGACGCGCTGTTGAACCTGGCCAAGGACCTGCGCTACGCCGACGTGGCCGCCCTCTACGCGGCCGTGGGGGAGAACCACGTCAGCGCCCAGTTGGTGGTCTCGCGGCTGCTCGTGGCCCTCGGCGGTCCGGAGGGGGCCGAGGAGGACGCGGGTGAGACCGAGCTGCCGATCCGCACGCTGCGTCGCTCGACCGGGGAGGCGGGGGTGCTCGTCACCGGTGCTCCCGACGTGTGGACGAAGCTCGCCCGCTGCTGCACCCCCATGCCCGGCGACGAGATCGCCGGTTTCGTCACCCGGGGCAAGGGAGTGTCGGTCCACCGGACGGACTGCTCCAACCTGTCGGGGCTGCGCGGCGGGCCGCACGACCGCATGATCCAGGTCGAGTGGGCGCCGTCGTCGGGCTCGGTGTTCCTCGTCGTGATCCAGGTCGAGGCGATGGACCGTACCAAACTACTTTCGGATGTCACCCGGGTACTGTCCGACCGGCACGTGAACATCCTGTCGGCGTCGGTGGCCACCACACGGGATCAGGTGGCGGTCAGCCGCTTCACGTTCGAGATGGGAGACGCCAAGCATCTCGGGCACATCCTGAGTGCGGTGCGTGCCATCGAGGGCGTATACGGCTGTTTCCGCGTTACCTCGGGCGTACAGGTCTAACGGGTCGAATCAGGGGGGCGCCGTGGATGCTGAGACCGTGGGTGCGGGTCTGCCGGCCGGCGGCGGTCTGACCCCCGCGCTGTCCCGGGCCGACGGCGGTGCCGACGAGGCCTCCCGGGCCCTGTCGGCGGCCCGGCAGGCGAGCGTGCGTCTCGCCCACCTGGCCAGGCGGATGGCGACACCGCGGATGTCCCAGGTGCCGCCGGAGCTGCGTGACATCGTCGAGGCGCATCGCGACTATCATCCGCGCGCCGACATCGGCCTGCTGGTGCACGCCTACGGCGTCGCCGAGCGGCTGCACGCCGGTCAGATGCGGCGCAGCGGGGATCCGTACATCAGCCATCCCCTCGCCGTCACCGAGGTCCTCGCGGAGCTGGGGGTGGACACGACTACCCTGATCGCTGCCCTGCTGCATGACACGGTCGAGGACACCGGGTACACCCTCGACTCCGTCACCCAGGAGTTCGGCGCGGAGGTGGCCAACCTCGTCGACGGTGTCACCAAGCTGGACAAGATGCGGTTCGGGGAGGCTGCGGAGGCCGAGACGCTGCGCAAGCTGATCGTGGCCCTGGCCCGGGACTACCGAGTACTGGTCATCAAGATCGCTGACCGGCTGCACAACATGCGCACGCTCGCCTTCATGTCCCCTCCCAAACAGGTGAAGATCTCCCGGGTCACGCTTGAGGTCCTGGCCCCGCTGGCCCACCGGCTCGGCGTCAGCGTGATCAAGCGGGAGCTGGAGGACCGGGCGTTCGCCGTGCTCCATCCCGCCGAGCACGCCCGGATTGCCGCCACGGTGGACGAGTTCACCGCCGCTGAGCGCGCGGCCGGAACCGTCGCGGCGCTGGTGGCACGGTTGCGAGCCGGGCTCGCGGGGGCTCGCATCGACGGCGCCGTCTCCATCCGGGTCAGCCACCTGTTCTCGATCTACAAGCGGGCGCAGGAGCGCAACCGGCCCGTCCAGGACTACACCGACCTCGTCCGCGTCCTCGTGCTCGTCGACGAGGTGACGGATTGTTACGCGGCGCTGGGTGTCATCCACGCCCTGTGGCGACCGGTGCCCGGCAGGCTGCGCGACTTCGTGGCTACCCCGAAGTTCAACATGTACCAGTCCCTGCACACGACGGTGACCGACGGCGCCGGCCGCTCCCTCGACATCCAGATCAGGACGCCGTCGATGCACCGGCTGGCCGAGACCGGGATCGTCGCCCGACCGGTCGGCCCCGGCGCGGACGGCGCCCGTCTGGAGGGCCTGTCCTGGTTGCACAGCCTGCTGGACTGGCAGGAGGAGGTCGACTCGGACGAGTTCCTCGAGTCGCTGTACTCAGACCTGGATGCCGACGAAGTGCTGGCGTTCACGCCCAAGGGCAGGATGCTCGCACTGCCGGCCCGGTCCTCCCCGGTGGACGTCGCCTACGCCGTGCACACCGACATCGGGCACCGGGCGATCGGCGCCCGGGTCAACGGTCGGCTCGTCCCGTTGCATACCCGGCTGCGCAACGGCGACGTCGTCGAGATCCTGACCTCCAACCTCCCCGGCGCGGGACCGTCGGAGGACTGGTTGCACTTCGTCAGGACCTCCCGGGCCCGGGTACGTATCCGGCGCCGGCTGGCCCGGCAGCGCAGGGACACCGCGGCCGGGGCGGCCGAGCTGGGCGTCACGACCACCCGGTCCGGGAGCGGCGGCGGGGCGCGGACCGCCGGCGGCGCGGACGGCGCCTCGTCGGGCCCGCCGTCGCCGACCCGTCCGATCGCCCGGCGTGGGGTGCCC
>NZ_CDWWXB010000006.1:27796-30714 GCF_977971855.1 Frankia sp. CoWAU3
CGCGATGTTGCCTTCCGCTGCCCGGAGACGTGGTCGTCGGCTTCGCGACGCACGGCAGCACCGTGTCTCTGCACCGCCGGGAGTGCATGAACGCCACCGAGGCGGGGTCGGACCGCGAGCGCGTCGCGGTGGCGACCTGGTCGGCACCACAGGCGCAGATTTTTCCCGCGGAGATCGTCGTCGAGGCGTTCGACCGCTACGGGCTGCTCGCGGACATCACCGAGGTGCTCTCGGAGATCTCGGCGTCCGTCCGCGCGGCCTCGACGACCACATCCGATGATCGGGTCGCGCATGCGCGTTTCACGATCGAGGTCACCGGGCCGGAGCAACTGGACAAGGTGCTCGGCGCGGTGCGCGGCGTCGGCGGTGTCTACGACTGCTACCGCGTGTGCCAGACCCAGGGGTCGTCGGCTCACGGCGCGCCCGCCGGGGACGGGTGAAGCCAGCGCAGGGCGGCGGTGGCACCGACCCGGGCGGGGGACCGCGGCAGCGGTAGGACCAACCGGTGGGTGAGACCAGGCTGGTTACGGGAGCAGGCCGGTCTTCTCCGGTCGGCGTGGGGTGCTGTCTCTTGCGCCCAGCGCGGCCTTTCCGCGCCGGAATGTACCCTCCCGATCAACCGGCGGTAAACGGCTTGCGACTGAACCGCCCATTCCGGGTGGATCCGGGTGGAATGTCACGCGGAGAATACGTCCGATCCTCCCGGGCGCCGTAAATTCAACGGCTACCGCCACTGATCGATGTAGGGTATCTTGCGTATCCATCGTTTTAGAGATGGGAGTGCGCGTGGGTCACCTTCAGGTCATCGTGAGTATCGACTCCCGGGAAAGCGCTGACCGTATCGGCAGGCTCCTGGTGGAGGCGCGTCTGGTCGCCTGTTTCCAGGTGATCGGACCGATGAGCAGCACCTACCGCTGGAAGGGCCAGATCGAGCAGGCCGAGGAATGGCTCTGTCTGGCGAAAACGACCACCGAACGATTCGATGAGCTACATGAGCGGCTCGTGGTCCTCCACCCCTACGAAAATCCCGAGATCATTGCCACGCCGATCGTCGCCGGCCATGCCGACTATCTGGGCTGGATCAGCGCCGAGACGGCACCCACCGTCAGGTGAGTGCCCGCAGCTGCTCATCGAACTCGCGCACGGCCTGGGTGTGCTGCCAGGGCCGCAGGTGCTCCCGGGCGTGGCGGATACGGGCCAGGCCCAGCGAGAAGTCCGTCTGGAGCACGATCGCGAGGGACTCGGCCGCGAAGTGGCAGGCCGCCTCGATCTCCCGCCGCTGGATGTGCACCTCCGCGATGTCGCTCATCAGCAACGACCGCTTCTTCGTCGCACCGGGAGCGGCCGCCCGCAGTGCCTCGGTGGCCGCGGCGTAGGCCGCGGCGGGTCGCCGTAGCCGCGTGTAGGTGGTGACCTTCAGGCCATCGAGCCGGCCCCGGTCGAAGAACTGCGTCCAGACCCGGTCCCCGTCGCTCTCGCCCCGGTCGAAGGCATCCTGGGCACGGTCGAGGGCGGCCAGCGCCGCCCGGCCCTCGCCGCGAGCAGCCTGCTCCTCGGCCTCCCGGGCAGCCAGCCAGGCCCTGGTCATCACCGTGCTGCCCGTGGCGGCTCGCCGCTGGGCTTCACCGAGCAGCGCGCAGGCCTGGTCGTGGCGGCCACGGCTGGCGGTCTGGTAGCTCTCGTAACCGAGTACGCAGGCCCACAGGGCGTTGTCATCGGCCTCGCGGGCGGCCTCGATGGCCACCCGGTAGTAGGCGACGGCCGCGGGCAGGTCGTTCATGTCGAACGAGAGCCATCCGGCGAGCGCCGCCGTCTCCCCGGCGGTGGAGGTCAGCTCACGGCGCACCGGGGACCGGCTCGTGGTCTCCAGCAGCTGACTGAGCCTGTTCAGATGCCCGGTGACCCGCTTTATCAGGATTCGGGCGGGAACGCGTTCCTCCAAGCCGTACAGCCCCGCGGTGAGCTGGCCCAGCTCGTTGACGAGCTCCGGGGTCACCGTGCTACGGCGACGCAGCGCCGCCGAGAGGCGCTCCCAGGGCGGAGTGTCCGTGACGCCGTTCATGGGCACGACGGCGACGCCGCCCGCCGCGGCGAAGAGTCGGAGAAAGTCCCGACGTTCCACGGGAATACCGTTCGTGTCGATCATGTCGGTGCCGGAGTGAAGTACGAGTGTGCCCGCGGCGCCCGTCTCGCAGGCCGCCTGTTCAAGGTTCATCGACGCGGCGACGGCCGTACCCTGACCGGTTCCGCCCCGCAGTGCTCCGACGGCGGCGGGAAGCGCTTCGTCATCCACAAAACCGAGCTCCGCCGACGACCGGCCGAATAGCGCCCGCAACAACCGCTGATAACGCAGGCTTGGTTTCTTGTCGCCCTTCTCCCACTTACAGATCATGTTGCCGGTCACCCCGGCCTCGCGACCCTCGTGGATGACGGAGAACCGACGGATCTCGGTGGCGAGCCGTTCCTGCGACCAGCCCCGTTCCTCCCGACTCAGTCGCAGCCGGGTGTTGGGCGTGCGGGTGTTGGGTGTGCGGGTGTTGGGCGTCCTGTCGCCACCGGATACCTCAGGTGTTGGCGCGGGGGCCACCGGTGCGCGGGGAACTGCCGAAGGACCGGTCGTGAGCTGCATCGGGGCCTCCGAAGTCGATCGGTTGACTCCAGGAGCTTAACCCTCTGTGAGATAAGACGGTCATGCTCGGGCGTGGTCCCTTCGGGACCATCCACGGCAAAAGTGTGGTCATCCCGACGCGCCTGCGGCCGCCAGCGTCTTCGCCGAGTGCCGCCTTCTAGAGTGTGATGGCGTGAGAGCCGGCCCCCTCGACCGAAGCCCTCGTCCACGACGTCCCGTTCCACCAGCCCGACCGCTGCGCGCGTGGCAGCGTGCGGCCCTGGAGATCTACCGGTCACGGTCGTCGTCG
>NZ_CDWWXB010000006.1:30990-38267 GCF_977971855.1 Frankia sp. CoWAU3
CGGGAAGACGACCTTCGCCCTGCAGGTGGCCGCCGACCTTCTCACTGCTGGCGAGATCAGTCGGATCACCGTCGTCGCACCCACCGAGCACCTCAAACGCCAGTGGGCCGTGGCCGCGGCGGAGGTTGGTATCGACCTCGATCCGGACTTCCGCAACTCGGCCGGGGCGACATCCTCCGACTACACCGGTGTCGCCGTGACCTACGCCCAGGTGGCGGCGCATCCGGCCCTGCACCGCGCCCGGACCGCCGCGCGCCGCACCCTGATCGTCCTGGACGAGATCCACCACGCCGGCGACGCGCTGTCATGGGGTGAGGCGATCCGGGAGGCGTTCACCCCGGCCGCGCGGCGCCTCGCCCTGACTGGTACTCCGTTCCGCTCCGACGTCAACCCGATCCCTTTCGTCACCTACCTGCCGGGCCCCGACGGGGTGATGCGCAGCATCGCGGACTCCTCCTACGGCTATGCCGAGGCGCTGCGCGACGGGGTCGTCCGCCCGGTGCTCTTCCTCGCCTACTCGGGCGAGATGACCTGGCGGACCAGTGCCGGCGCGGAACTGAGCGCCCGGCTCGGGGAGCCGCTCACCAACGAGCAGACCGCCGCCGCGTGGCGCACTGCGCTCGACCCGGGCGGGGACTGGATGCCGGCGGTGCTCGCCTCCGCCGACACCCGGCTGTCCCAGGTGCGGGCCGGCGGCATGCCCGACGCGGGCGGGCTGGTCATCGCCACGGATCACGCGGCCGCGCGCGCCTACGCCGCGCTGCTCACCCGGATCACCGGCACCTCGCCCGTGCTGATCCTCTCCGACGATCCGACCGCGTCGACCAAGATCGACAACTTTCGCCGGTCGGCCGACCGGTGGATGGTGGCGGTACGGATGGTCAGTGAGGGCGTGGACGTGCCTCGCCTGGCGGTCGGGGTCTATGCGACCTCGGCGTCAACCCCGCTGTTCTTCGCCCAGGCCGTCGGGCGGTTCGTTCGGGGCCGCGGTCGCGGGGAGACGGCATCGGTCTTCCTCCCGAGCGTGCCGTCCCTGCTGGCGCTGGCTGGCGAGATGGAGGTCCAGCGGGACCACGCCCTGGAGAAGTCCCCGCGCGATCCGGACGCCTTCGACGACGACGCGCTGCGGGACGCCAACCGGCGCAAGGATATCCCCGACAAACCGGACACCTTGTTCACGGCGTTGGGATCCTCGGCCCATCTCGACCGAGTGATCTTCGATGGCGGTGAGTTCGGCACTCCGGCGGCCCCCGGGTCCATCGAGGAGGAGGACTTCCTGGGCCTGCCGGGCCTGCTGGAGCCCGATCAGGTCGCGGTTCTGCTGCGCCAGCGGGAGGCCGCCCAGCAGGCCGCCACGCGCCGTGCCGCCGCCCGTGCCGCGGATTCGCCGGCCGTCCCGCTGGCCCGCGAGGGCGTGCAGCCGGCGGCCGAGGCGGCCACCCGGCCCGTGCACGAGGTGATCGGCGAGCTGCGCAAGGAGCTGAACCGGCTTGTCGGCGCACACTTCCACCGCACGGGCAAACCGCACGGGATGATCCACGCCGAGCTGCGCCGGACCTGTGGCGGTCCGCCGAGCGGCCAGGCCACCGCAGCGCAGCTCCAAGCCCGCATCGACACCATCCGTCGCTGGGCCGGTTGACCGGCGGGTCAGCTGCCCTGGGTGATCGTGATCGAAAGAATCTTCGGTTTGCTCGCCGGGGCACCGTCGGAGCCGCCGCCCTCGACGCCGGGCCCGGTGAGCTTGTCGAGCACGCCGAGTCCCTTGGTGATCTTCCCGAAGACGGTGTAATTGCCGGCGAGCGCCGCCGCGCCCTGCGGGGTCGGGTTCTGGTAGTTGATGAAGAACTGACTGCCGTTGCTGTCCGGCAGTTGGCTGTGCGCCATCGCCAGCACGCCTCGGTCGTAGGTCACGCCCTGGGTGTTCTCGTTGGCGTACCCGTACCCCGGGCCGCCGTTGCCGGTTCCGGTGGGATCGCCGCACTGCAGGACTGAGATGCCTGCGTCGGATCCCCCGGTCTGGCGGTGGCACGCGGTGCCGTCGAAGTACCTGGCGTCGGCGAGCGTGCGCAGGGCGTGCACCGTGCATGGTGCCTTCTGGGCGTCCAAGGCGGCCGTGATGGTGCCGGCGTCGGTGATGATCACCATTGTCGCCGGGGACGTGCCGACGGTGGCCGCAGCCGCCGGCAGGGTGGCGCCGCGGGCCGGGGCCTCCCCGTTGGAG
This sequence comes from Frankia sp. CoWAU3, assembly GCF_977971855.1. Lineage (NCBI taxonomy): Bacteria > Bacillati > Actinomycetota > Actinomycetes > Frankiales > Frankiaceae > Frankia > Frankia sp. CoWAU3. The sequence goes on from NZ_CDWWXB010000006.1 coordinate 33,212, forward strand.
GTGTAGGTGCACTGCCCGACCTTGCTGCTCTGACGGGGGGCGGCCGATGGTGCCGGCTTGGTCGCGGTGGGTGCAGTCGCGGTGGGTGCAGTCACAGTGGGTGTCGTCGCGGCACCGGCGGCGGCCACGTCGGGCTGGTCGTCCTTGCCGGTGAGCAGGATCGCGGCGATCGTCGATGCCGCGACGACGATCGCGATGAATCCGGCGACGATCGCAAGCCGCTGCTGACGGCGGCGATGGGCGAGCCGGCGCCGCTGCGCCTGCCGGGCCGCCCGGGCCTCGGCGAGCTTGCGTTGACGTCGCTCCTTCGAACTGGCCACCGTCGCCGGCCTCCCTCGCTTCTGATGTGGTCTGCTGGTTCTGGTGTGGTCTGGTTCTGGTGTGGTCTGTGCACCGTAACCGGTGAGCGGCGGATCGCCCCGCATGGTGCCTGCCGGGGCGGGTGCCCGCCGGGCCGGGAGCGGACCGGTGCGCGGGCCGGACGGCTGGTAGCGTTACCGCAAAGCACAATGCGGTACCGATCAGAGGCTGACGCGATTCCATGCTCGATAAGCGCTTTATCCGGGAGAATCCGCAGGCCGTGAAAGACGCGGTCGCGGCCAAAGGCATTGATCTGGATGTCGATGAACTGCTGCAGCTCGACCGGGACAATCGCAAACTGCAGTTCGAGGTGGACGAGGCGCAGGCTCGGCGTAAGAGCTTCGCGAAGCAGTTCGCCGGGGCCGACGCAGCCCGGCGGGCCGAGCTGCGGGCCGAGCACGAGGCGTTCGACCGCCAGCTGAAGGACCTGCGCGAGCAGCTGGCCCGGACCGGGGGCCGGCTGTCCGAGCTGATGCTGCTGGTACCGGGCATCCCGTGGTCGGGTGCGCCGGTGGGAGCCGACGAGTCGGCCAACGTGGTGTTGCGGACCGTCGGCGAGCCGCCGGAGTTCGACTTCACCCCGCTCGACCACACGGCATTGGCCGAGAAACGAGGGTGGGCGGAGTTCGCCCGGGCCCGGCGGGTTGCGGGGGAGCGGGCGTACGCCCTCGCCGGTGACATGGTCATGCTGGAGCGCGCGGTGCATTCCTATGCGCTCGATCTGCTGCGCGGGCTGGACTTCACCCCCGTGTCGGTGCCCGCCCTGGTCCGGGAGGAGCCGCTCGTCGGCACCGGGATGCTACCCAAGGCCCGCGAGGAGATCTATGCGATCCCCGCCGACGACCTTTACCTGGCGGGGACTGCCGAGGTGGCTCTTGTCGGCCTGCATGCCGGGGAGATTCTCGATGTGGGCCGCCTGCCGATCCGCTACGCCGGCATCTCGCCGTGCTTTCGCCGGGAGATCGGCAGCGCCAGCCGGGACGTCCGCGGTCTGCTGCGCGTCCACCAGTTCGAGAAGGTCGAACAGTTTGTGCTGTGCGCCGCTGACGAGGCCGAGTCGGCCCGCTGGCATGCCGAGTTGCTGGCCACTGCCGAGCGGATCCTGTCCGACCTCGGGCTGTGTTACGAGGTCGTCGAATGCGCCACCGGGGACATGGGCGTCGGCAAGTTCCGGATGAACGACATCAACACCTGGTTCCCCTCGCTCGGTCGATTCCGCGAGACGCACAGCTGCTCGACGCTGCACGACTGGCAGGCGCGCCGGGCGAACCTGCGCTACCGCGACACCGACGGCACCGTGCGTTTCGCGCACACGCTCAACAACACCGCCGTAGCGACCCCACGGCTGCTGGCGGCGTTGCTGGAGAACTTCCAGACCGCCGACGGCGAGGTACGCGTTCCCAAAGTGCTGCGGCCCTACCTGGGGGGCCGTGAGCTGATCTGAGGCATCCCGTGGCCCTGGCCGTGACGCGCCCGGACGGCCCGGACCAGGGCGGGTCCGGCGACCGCCAGCCGGCGTGGGAGCCCGACTGACACGCGGCGTTCGAGCACCCGGTAGTCGGCGCGCTCGACCTCGTCGAGGATGCCCCGGTAGAGGACGAACGCCGTCCGCAGGCAGTCGCGTGAGGTTGGGTGCAGCAGGCGGATGCCGGGCTCGGCGGCGCGGAACAGCTCCCGCGCCCGGCTGATCTCGAAGGCCAGCAGGCGGCGGACCGGCCCGTCAACGACGCCGGCGGCCAGCTGCTCCCGGGTGACCCCGAACAGGTCCAGCGAAGCCCGGGGCAGATAGACGCGGCCGCGCCGCAGATCCTCGCCGACGTCGCGGATGAAGTTGGCGAGCTGGAAGGCCATCCCCAGGTCGCGGGCATAGGGCAGGGCGCTGTCGTCCACTGGCTCGAGGATCGGCACCATCTGCAGGCCGATCACCGCGGCCGATCCGTGCATGTAGACGGTCAGCTCGTCCCAGGTCGCGTACTCCGTCACGGTGAGGTCCATCGCCATCGAGGCCAGGAACGCCGCGAAATGGTCCGAATCGATCTTGAAGCGGTGAATGGTGTCGACCACCGCGGGCAGCACCGAGACCTCCGCGCGGTGCCGGTCCCTCCCGGTGCCGGGCATCTCGGTGCCGGCCATCTCGGTGCCGACGTCAACGGCGGGTGTCCCCGCCCGTAGCGCCGCAAGGAACCGGCCGCCCCACTCGTGCAGCCAGCGCGCCCGCTCGGCCTCGGTCAGCGTGGAGTCGAGATCGTCGACGATCTCGTCCGCGTAGCGGGCGAAGCCGTACAGCGCGTGGACGTGGGGCCGCTTCCACCCTGGCAGCAGCAGGGTGGCCAGGTAGTACGTGCGGCCGTGGGCGGCATTGAGCGCCCGGGCCCGCGCGTAGGAGGAACGTAGTCGAGGATCGATGATTCCGGCCGCGTCGAGCTCCCCCACGTTAGTCAGCGTAGCCACCCAGCGAGGCGGATAGCGACGGCTCCCGCCCGATCGGGGTCGGCCTGCCCCGGTGAGTCCGGTTGACCCCTTCATCGGCGTCGATCCCCTCAGGGAAGCCGGGACGCGAACGCCAGGGACGTCGCCGCCGCGGCGAATCCCAGCCCCAGGGACAGCCCGAGGAACCAGGTGGTGACCTCCCGGTATTCGGTCCGGTAGCCGATCGAGCTACCGAGCCCCCAGTAGACCGAACGCAGTTCGTCGCCGGAGGTGGCCCGATGGTACGAGCCGCCGGTCTGCTCCGCGATGTCACGGAGCGCCTGTTCGTTGACCGGCACCGGCACCTCCTGACCGCCGACGTCGAGCGTTCCGTCGGCGGTGCCGTAGGCGATGGTGTCCACCGGGATACGGGCTTGCCGCGCCGCCTCGATCGCCTGGTTGTTCGGCCGCCCACGGGTGGTCTCCCCGTCGGAGAGCAGCACGATGGCGGCCGGAGGCGCGCTCTGCCCCGTGCCGGAGAACCGTTTGCCGGCGGTGGTGATCGCCTGGAGCGAGGCGAAGATTCCTTCGCCGACGGCGGTCGCGGGACCGAGCTGCAGGCCGCGGATGCCGGCGCGGACCGACTCGCGATCGGCGGACGCGGGTACCAGGACCGTCGCGCTGCCGGCGAACGAGACCAGCCCGAGGTTGATACGGGGAGGGAGCTGGTCGACGAATGCCGAGGCGCCCTGCTTGGCGGCCGCCAGCCGGGTCGGGGCGATGTCCGTGGCCGCCATCGAGTTGGAGACGTCGATCGCCAGGATGATCGTCGCGCGTTCCCGGGGAACCCGCTCGGCCCGCGCCGGTCGCGCCAGGGAGAACACCAACCCGGCGAGGGCGAGCAGCAGCAGCGCCGCCGGGACGTGACGGCGCCACCACTGCGGTCGGCGGGGAAGCACCGAGGACAGCAGCGACGTCGACGACAGCCGGGCGGCATACACCCGCCGCCGCGCCGAGACCACGACATAGGAGATCAGCAACGCGCCGACCCCCAGGTACAGCCACAGCCAGTGCCCGGCCAGGAAGCTCACCGGCTGCCTGCCCGACTGGTGGCGGGCGCCGCCGTGCCACCCTGGTCGGTCCGACCCACGGGCGGGCGGCGGCCGGCTCCCCGGCCGCGCCGGTTCGCCGAGGCGAACCGGACGATGTCGACCAGCCAGTCCGAGTCGGTGCGCAGGACCAGATGGTCGGCGCCGACCCGGCGCAACGCCAGCGAGACCGCGCTGCGGTGGGCGACGGCGGCCGCGGCGTAACGTTCCCGCAACCGCCGCGACGACGTCGGGACCTCGACGAACGCCCCCGTCTCGGCGTCGACGACGGGCAGCAGCCCGACCGGCGGCAGGGTCAGCTCGAGCGGGTCGACGATCTCGATGGCGAGCACCTGATGCCGCGCCGCGAGCACCCGCAGCGGCCGTTCCCAGCGCAGGTCGGTGGACAGGAAGTCGGAGACGACGACCGCGAGCCCCCGGCGGCGCGGCGGGCGCAGCAGGCCCTCCACCGCCGCGGCGAGGTCGGTGGCCGCCGCCGGATCGGGCCGGCGGCGGGGCCGGTCGTGCGCGCCGCGAGGCGCGGTGATGAGCGTGTGCAGCAGCGCCCGCAGCCCGTCCCGGCCGGGCCGGGCCGGGATCGCCCGTGGACCGGTCTGGGTCAGCGCGATCGCGCCCATCCGGTTGCCGGTGCGGGCGGTCAGGAAGCCGACCGCGGCCGTGGCGGCAATCGCCAGATCACGCTTCTGCCAGGTACCGGTGCCGAACTCGGTGCTGGCGGTGAGGTCCACCAGCGCCCAGGTCTCGAGCTCCCGGTCGGCGATGAGATCGTGGACGTGGGGGACGGTGGTCCGGGCCGTGACGGCCCAGTCCATCCGGCGCACGTCGTCACCGACGGCGTACTCGCGGCTCTCGGCCTTCTCGCTGCCCTGACCGGGCAGCAGCCCGAGATGATCGCCGAGGAGCATGCCGTCGAGACGGCGGAGCACGGTCAGTTCGAGCCGGCGCAGGGTCCGCTCCACCGCCGGATCGGTCGCCGACACGGAGCCGGCCCGGAGCCGGTCCGCGGGGTCCGTCATCCGGACGCACCCTGGTCGAGGTATTCCGGGAAGCCCGAACGCGGGTTCGTCCCCCACCCGCCGGCATGCGGACCGGTGGGGTAATGGGGGCCCTGCTGGCGGGGCGCCACCTGAGGCTGCGGGACCACGCCCAGGATCCGGGCGGCGATCGCGTCCGCGGTC
>NZ_CDWWXB010000006.1:38468-46948 GCF_977971855.1 Frankia sp. CoWAU3
CCTCGCCGGGGGACCGGGTGGCGAGCACCAGCCGGACGGCGAACTCGATGATGGCGTGATGGACGAACACCTCGTCGGCCCGGGTCTGCAGCCGGGTCAGCGCCTGCGGGGTCAGGACCCGCTCGGGGAGCGGTGGCGAGGTGCCCATCCGCCGGACGATCTCGAGCTCCTCCGCCGGGTTCGGGTAGGGGACGTTGACCTTCATCAGGAACCGGTCCCGCTGCGCCTCCGGTAGCGGGTAGACACCCTCGGATTCGATCGGGTTCTGGGTGGCCAGTACCAGGAACGGCTCGGGAAGCCGGTGGGTGACCCCGCCGAGCGAGACCTGCTTCTCCGACATCACCTCCAGCAGCGCCGACTGCACCTTCGCGGGTGCCCGGTTGATCTCGTCGGCGAGCACGAAGTTCGCGAAGACCGGGCCGAGCTCGACGTCGAACGCCTCCTGACTCGCCCGGTAGATGCGGGCACCGACGATGTCGGAGGGCACGAGGTCGTTGGTGAACTGGATGCGGACAAACGAACCGCCGACGACGGTCGCGAGGGTCTGCACGGCCAGCGTCTTCGCGACCCCGGGCACGCCCTCCAGCAGGCAGTGGCCCCGGGCGAGCAGGGCGACGAGCATGCGTTCGACCATCCGGTCCTGTCCGACGATCACTTTTTTGATCTCGAACAGGGCGCGTTCGAGCAGCGCCGCGTCCGACGTGGTGTCCGGTACGGCGAGGCCGGCCGGGCTGTGCCCTTCGTCCATGGCAGCATTGTCCCAGCCGCATCGTGGAACAGGGTGCCAAAGGACTCGGCACGGCCTGGCCGGAAGCCTCATCTAAGCCGCTCTTCAGCAACTTCTCGGCGGTGGGAAATGTTCGGGGCACCGGGGTGCCGGGGTGCGTCACGGGTCAGCACAGGGCGCGGGAACGGTAACCCCGGTCAGCGCCGAGGATCCGCTCCGCGGCCAGCCGGCCGGAAATGAGGACCATCGGGACCCCGACGCCGGGCCGGGTGCCGCTGCCGGCGAACACGACGTTCGCGAGGCCCGGGGCCAGGTTCGAGGGGCGGAACGGACCGGTCTGGCGAAAGGTGTGGGCCGCCGCGAACGGGGCGCCCGCCGCCATCCCGCGGGCCCGCCAGTCGGCGGGCGTGGTCACCTGCTCCACCTCGATGGCGTCGCCGAAGCCTCGATAGCCGTGGCGTTCGCAGGTGGCGACCACCTCGTCGCGGTAGCGCGAGCGCAGCACCGACCAGTCGAGCGGGGCGGTGAGGTTGGGTGTGGGGAAGAGCACGCAGTACGTGTGGCCGCCGGCCGAGGCCATCGCGGGTTCAGTGCGTGAGGGGGTGGTGACGAGGAAGGACGGGTCGCTCATCAGCTCGCCGCGATTGATGATCTCGCGGAAGGTCGACCGCCAGGCCCGGCCGAAGTGGATGGTGTGATGCGCGGTGTGCGGGTACTCCACGCGCGCCCCAGCCAGCAGGAGGAAGCACGAGGGCGAGTACCGCAGGCGGCGCAGGCGGGCCGGCGCCGTCGAGGGAGGCAGCAGTTCGGTGTAGGCGATCGGCAGGTCGGGGTTGAGTACCACCACGTCGGCGCCGATGCGCTCCCCCGCCGCGGTGTGCACCGCGACCGCCCGGCCACCCCGCACCTCCACCCGCGTCACCGTGGTCTCGTAGCGCAGGGTGGCACCGTGCTTGGCCGCGGCGCCGGCCAGCGCCTCGGCGACGGCGTGCATGCCGCCGGCCGGGTGGTAGACCCCGGCGACGCAGTCCATGTAGGAGATGACGGCATAGAGGGCCAGTGCGTCGTGCGGGGCGAGCCCGGCGTACATCGCCTGGAAGGAGAACATCCGCCGGGTCCGCGGGTCCCGTAGATGGCGGCCGACGACGGTGTCGAGCCGGCGGAAGCCGCCGATGGCGGCCAGCCGGGCGAGCTGCGGGCGCAGCAACGACAGTGGGGAGTCGACCTGCGCGTCGATGAAGTGGCGCAGCTGGGTGCGGAACATTGCAGTGACGATTCCGACGAACCGCTCGAAGCCGGCCGCCTCCGCCGGGCCGCACAGCGCCCGGATCTCCTGTGCGGTGTCGGCGGGGTCGGCGCGGATGTCCAGCGACGAACCGTCGGCGAAGAACCCCCGGTACATCGGGTCGAGCCGGGTCAGCGACAGCCAGCGGTCGAGATCCTCCCCGACACAGTCCAGGGCGTCGGCAATCAGCTCGGGCATGGTCAGGACGGTCGGTCCGGTGTCGAAACGATAGTCGCCCAGTGCGAGCAGGCCGGCCCGACCGCCGGGGGTCGCATCCCGCTCGAGCACCGTCACCCGCCGGCCGGCTCCGACCAGGCGCAGCGCGACCGACAGACCGGCGAGACCGGCCCCGACGATGACGACGTGATCCGTCGCTCCGGTCACCGTGCGCACCTGCCACCTGCTTCCTGGTCGATGGACTTCCTGGTCGATGGTGCGGTTACCCGATGTAGTCGGTTGCTCAATGTGATCGTGAAGTCGCTGCCATGGCGAGTTCCGTCAGGGCGGCGAGGGTTGTGACGTCCAGATCCGCCCGTCGGGCCGCCTCGACCGCCGTGGCGGTCCGGGCGGCGATCCGTTCCTCGGCGGCGGCCACCGCTCCGCTTGCGGCGATGATGTCGCGGGCCTCGGCGACCCGGGCGGCGCGGGCCGCGGGGTTCTCGGTGGGCCCGAATCCCGGGGAGCATCCGGGTCCCCCGGAATACCCGGAATACCCGGGATTCTCGGGCTGTCCCGCATCCTCAGAGTGCCCGGCGCGCCGGACCGGCGGGGAGATCAGCGCGCGCAGCCGGGCCGCCGCGGCCGGCTGCGCGCGGGTCAACGCGAGCGCCAGCAGGCCAGTGGGCCGCCCGTCACGCAGATCCTCCCCGGTGGGTTTTCCCGTCACCGCCGGATCGCCGAACACGCCCAGGAGGTCATCGCGGAGCTGGAACGCCTCGCCGAGCGGCAGGCCGAACGCCGCATAGGCCGCCAACAGGTCCGGCGGCGCGCCCGCGAGCAGACCGCCGAGCTGCAGGGGACGGACCACCGTGTAACCGGCGGTCTTGTACCGGGCGATGCGGACCGCCCGCCCGGGATCGAGGCCGCCGTGCGGACCGGCCTCGGCCTGGCCGACGAGGTCGAGGTACTGCCCCGCCATCAGCTCGCTGCGCATCCGCCCGTAGGTGGGCCAGGCCCGGACCAACGCCTCGGGTGGCATCCTGCTGGCCGCGAGCAGTTCGTCGGCCCAGGCCAGGAACAGATCGCCGAGCAGGATCGCGGCCGAGCGGCCGAAGTCGGCGGGCTCACCCTGCCAGCCGGCGGTCCGGTGGACCCGGGAGAAGCGCCGGTGCGCGGCCGGCCTGCCGCGCCGTGTGTCGGAGGCGTCCATGACGTCGTCGTGGATCAGCGCGCAGGCGTGCAGCAGCTCGATGGCGGCGGCGGTCACAATCTCGTCGCAGTCCGGGCCGCCCGCGCCCCGCCACCCCCAGTAGCAGAAGGCGGGACGCAACCGCTTGCCCTCCGCCAGCAGGAATTCGGTGGCGATACGGACGAACGGGATCAGATCGTCGTCGATTCCGCGCAGGAGCGCTCCGCGCGAACCGGTGAAGCGCCGCAACACGGCGGAGACCCGCCCGCGCACATCCACCGTGGTGTGGTCCGGCACCGTGGTGTGGCCGGGGATTGGCCGGCGTCCTGGGTACCGTGCGGTGTGCCCGTGTTCGACACCGCCGTCGTCGTGGTCGCCGTTCTGCTGGTCGCCGCCGCACTGGGCGGATGGACCCTGTTGCGGCTGCCACCCGCGGAGCTGACTCACACTGTCGACGGTATCGACGCCGTGGAGATCCTGGTGGCCGCCGGCCGCGTCGAGATCTCCGGGCGGGACCGCGAGGACGTGCACGTCGCGCTGACCGTGCGGCGTCGTCCCGGTCGGTCCGTGCCCGCGCTCACGAGGGCCGGGAGCACGCTGCGGATCGACGGCCGGGCCAGCGACGTGCGGGTCAGGCTGACCGTGCCGCCACGGGTCCGGGTGCGGGCCGAGGTGCTCGCCGGCGAAATCACGCTGTGGGGGGTCGGCGGTGAACTGTCCCTGGTCACCCGCGATGGCACCATCGCCGGGCGGGAGCTCACGCGCGGTCCGGTCGCCGCGCGCAGCCGGGACGGCGACGTCAACCTGCACTTCAGCGAACCGCCGGACGGTGTGCGGGCGCAGAGCGAGACGGGCATGGTCACCGTCATGCTGCCCGACGGCGAGTACGGGGTGGAGGTGGAGACCGCCGATCCCGGGGCGGCCGACGTGGAGCTGACCCCGTCGGCGCACGCGGCGTGCCAGGTGGTGGCGCGCAGCGTGTCCGGGCGGGTACGGGTCGGTCTCGCCGCGCCGCTGGGACCCTTGTCCATCTGACGCCTCTTGTCCATCTACCGCCCATCTGGGTTGTCCCAGCTGGTCCCGCCCAACGAGCCCTTTTCAGCCGGGTTGCTCACCCACGTTGGTGGAATCGACGGATCATGACTCTCGCGTGATCACGTTGGGGATTCGTGGGATCACGCCGGGGAAATGTTGCTGCCCGCTGTCGGGGCCTGATCGGTCGTGTTTCCGATCGGGGGTCCGTCTTCGATCGTGGCCACGCTCGGTCTACCCTCGTGCCATGGCGGCGGTCCGGAGTCTGAGCACGCAACCCACGACGATGGGCGAGTACCTCGCCACCGGTCGTGCGTCCTTTTCCTTCGAGTTCTTTCCGCCGAAGACGCCGGACGGCGAGCGGCAGTTGTGGACGGCCCTGCGCCAGATCGAGGCGCTGCATCCCTCGTTCGTCTCGGTGACGTACGGGGCGGGCGGGTCGACGCGCGAGGGCACGATCCGGATGACCGAGCGGATCGCCACCGACACCACCCTCACGCCGATCGCCCATCTCACCGCGGTCAACCACTCCGTCGCCGAGCTGCGCCGGGTCATCGGCAACTACGCCGGCGTCGGGGTGCGCAACGTCCTGGCCCTGCGCGGCGACCCGCCAGGGGATCCGCAGGGCACCTGGACTGCCCATCCAGCGGGCCTGCGGCACGCGGACGAACTCGTGCGCCTGGTGAGGTCGGTCGGCGGCTTCTGCGTCGGCGTGGCAGCCTTCCCCGACAAGCACCCACGATCGGTCGACTTCGACAGCGACGCGCGCTACCTGGTGGGCAAGTTCGACGCCGGCGCGGACTACGCCATCACCCAGTTCTTCTTCGGCGCTGACGACTATTTCCGTCTCGTCGACCGGGTCCGCCGGCTGGGCTGCGACAAGCCGATCATTCCTGGGATCATGCCGGTGACGAACGTCGCGCAGATCGTCCGGATGGCGCAGCTGTCCGGTGCGGCCTTCCCGCCGGCGCTGGCCTCCCGGTTGCAGGCCGTCGCCGACGACCCGGCGGCCGTGCGGGCGATCGGGGTCGAGGTGGCGACCGAGTTGTCCCGTCGCCTGCTGGACGGCGGTGCACCGGGCCTGCACTTCATCACCCTCAACCGCTCCAGCGCCACCCGGGAGATCTACCAGGCGGTCCGATAGCCGGCCGCGGTCCGCTGGGTGGCCGGTCCGCGGGGTGTCCCGGTGGCGCATGACGGGTGGGCCGCTCGCCCGACCCGTCCGCGCTCATGCCGCCGGGCTGGCATTCAGTCGTGCTCGTCGTAGGCATCGAAGACGCACAGCAGCCATTCGTCGCGGAGCGAATGCTCCCGGACCAGCGCGAACCCGGCCTGGTTGGCGGCGTCCACCACCGCCGTCACCAGGCTGAGATCAAGGGTGTTGAAGATCGGGGTGATCCGTACCGCAAGGATCACCTGGTCGCGATGGGCGGAGAAGACCGCCCGCGGGTCGAGGTCCTCAAGGGTCTCCACTACGCCGCCTACCTGTTCGGACACGTCACTCCCGCCACGTCTGGGTGGCACCGCTGTTCTCTCGTGACACCGCTGTTCCTCCGACACCGCGTCTCCCGACCTCGGGCCGGTCCGGTGACCGATCGACGCCTTCGGTTTTGGTCGCCGGCCGGACGCAGGGTGCCGCTACGGCTCGCGGTAGGGGACGACGAGACTCTATGTCCCAGCATGTCCCAGCGCGAGACGGCGTACCGGACGGATGGCGGCGTACCGGGCGGGGCGCTGGCCGTACCGGGCGGAACGGGATGGCGGAACGGGATGGACGACGGGCACGATGGACGACGTGAGCACCCCGCTACCTGGTCGGGACACCTACCTTGCCCAATGGTCGGCCCTGCACGGCGGCTACGACCTGGCGCGCGGGCTATGGCTCGTTCGTGCCTGGTTGACGGTGGTCTACTGGCTGGCCAGGCCGCTCGCCGCCCGCCGGGTGCGCCCGTCGGCGGTGACCGCCGGGGGGCCGTGCTCACCGCCCTCGCGATTCCCCCGGCCGTGGCCGGTGGCCGGTGGCCACTGCTAGGGGCTCTGGTGATCGTGCTCAGTGGCCTGGCCGACAACCTCGACGGAGCGGTGGCGATCCTCACCCGACGCGCGAGCGCCTGGGGATATGTCCTGGACTCCGTCGTGGACCGCTGCGGTGACCTGGCCTACCTGCTGGCCCTGTGGTGTCTCGGCGCACCCGGCGGCCTCGTGATTGCGACAGGCAGCATGCTGGGACTGCTGGAGTACACCCGGGCCCGGGCCGGCAACGCCGGCTTCGACGAGATCGGTGTGGTGACCGTCGGGGAGCGGCCGACCCGGATCATCATCGCCGCGGTTGGCTCGTTCGGAGCGGGTCTGGTACCCGGCCTCGCGAACCTCGCCGCGAGTATCGCGACGACCGCGATGCTGGCGGTCTGCGCCATCGGCCTCCTTCAGCTCACGGCCACGGTCCACGCGGCCCTGACAGCCGGGTCAGGCCGGGCCGATGAGACCGGCGACGATGCCGGCGGAGAGCACGACGAGCGGCAGCCCGCCGCCGGGATGGGTTGACCCACCGACGAGGAACAGGCCGGGTACCCGGGATGCGTTCGGAGGCCGCAGGAAGGCCGCCCGCACGCCGTTCGAGGATCCACCGTAGATGGATCCGCCCACCGTCCCGGTGCGCCGTTCCAGATCCGCCGGGGTGATGGTCTCGTACCAGCGCAACCGGGAGCGGACGTCGAACCCGCGGGCGGCGAGCACATCGAGGATGCGCCGGGCGTAGCCGTCGGTGAGCCCGGGACGGTCCCAGTCCAGGGTGCCTGCGCCGTCGTGGCCGCCCGTGCCGCGATGTGGGGGCGCGTTCACCAGGATGAACCACGCCTCGCAGCCTGGCGGCGCGCAGGCCGGGTCGGCGGGCGCGGCAAGATAGATAGTGGGATCGGCCGCCAGCCGGCCCGCGAAGACGGCATCGAACTCGGCGTCGTAGTCGGCGGGGAAGGTGACCGTGTGATGCCCCAGCCCGGGCGTGCGACCCGTCAGGGCCAGCAGCAGCACGAAGCCGGACATCGACGGTACCGTCCGCCGCAGCCGCCGGCGGCCGACCCGATCGTTCACCAGCCGGCCGTAGAGCGCCGCCGCGTCGGCGTTCGCGACGACGACGTCCGCGGGCAGCCGGATACCGTCGGCGAGACGGACCCCGTCGACCCGGCCGCCGGGGGTCCGGGTCACCGCCAGCACCGGCGCGTCGAGCAGGATCCGGACGCCGCGTTCCTCGGCGCGGCGGGTGAGCGCATCCCCGAGGCGGCGCAGGCCGCCCGCGACGTACCAGCCCCCGAAGCGCCGTTCCGCGTGGATCACCGACACCAGAGCGGCGGGGGCGTGCCGGGGATCGGACCCGGAGTAGGTGGCATAGCGGTCCAGGATCATCCGCAGCCGGGGATCACGCAGGTAGCGCAGGCCCAGCCGGCGCAGGCTCCGGCCGGGCGCGATCGCGGCGATGTCACCGGGTGCGGACCAGGCGAGCCGAATCAGCCCGGTCGCCGACACGGGACTGGACAGGAACGGTCCTTCGGCGGCGTCGAAGACCCGGCAGGCCCGGTCGGCGAGCCGCCGCCAGTCCTCGCCCGACCCGGGGGCGATCCGATCGTCCAGTTCGGCCACGAACGCGTCGTCGTCGGCATGTGCGGTGAGCGTCGTGCCGTCGGCGAACCGGTAGGACGCGATCGGGTCCAGCCGACGCAGCTCCACCTCGCCGCGCAACGGCCCGCCGGTCGCGGTAAACAGGTCCTCGAACACGCCGGGCATGGTCAGCAGGGACGGACCGGTGTCGAAGCCGAACCCGTCGCGCTCGTACCAGCCGAGCTTGCCTCGCGGTCCGCGACGACTGCTCGCAGAGCGTCACGTCATGCCCGGTGGCGGCGAGCCGGGCCGCGGCTGCCAGCCCGCCCACACCGGCGCCGATCACCACAACACGGGCCATGCGACGACTGTACGAGCTGCTCCTTCCCGGTTATCCACGAGGAAGGAAACGGGCATCGAAGCCTCGGGAAGAAGAAGGAAGCCGCCGGAAGGGTAAGGGAAGCTCCTGGTGCGGGGTGCGGGGTGCGGGGTGC
>NZ_CDWWXB010000007.1:0-1421 GCF_977971855.1 Frankia sp. CoWAU3
CAGTGACCGGGGGCGAGTGGCTCCATAAGAGCTTACGAAGCAGAACGTCATTATCTCGCCCGTTTTGGCGGTGTACTGACCGGTTGATGGCGCCAATGCGGCTCGCGATAAGCTCGGGTCACGGCCAGGCGATAACACGGTGCGTATCGATCGGGCGGGTACGTCGCCCACCGGGATATGCCGCTGCTGGCCTACCCGGGAGCGGATGGTAATGTCCGCCTTGTCCTAGTCCGCTGTTCTGGCAAGCAGCGGGTCCAACTGGCCAAGGCACATCGCGGTTCTCGGTGCTGGCGCGCTCCGGGAAGGTAGGCGATCGTGCTGGGGGGTGGCGCGGTCTGAGCATGACAGGTGGAGCAAACCGTGACATGCCCTGCCGGGGACACGCCCTCGGTTGATTTTGTATCCGCTGCGCCCGTGGTCGAGCTGGACCGGCCATACAGCCAGCAGCGCTGGTCGCTGATGCTCCCGCACCGTGATCGGCTCATCCACATAGCCCGTAGGCGGTTGCCGAGCAAGGCCGACGCGGAGGACTGCGTACACGAGGCATTCATCCGCGCCGCCGGATTTCGGGATCTCGACGCGAGCCGGGTCGGGCAGTTTCTGACGACGACGGTGCTACGTCTCTGCGTTGATCACCATAGAGCTCGTCAGCGTGCGGAGCGGGCGGTCGTGCGCGGCTATCTGCAGCCGTGGGAGCCGGCCCCGGACGACGCCGTCTGTGACCGTGCGGAAGCCCGCTGGCTGCTGGCCCGGGCCGGGGGACTGCAGGGCCGGGAGCGTGAGGTGATCATGGATCGGGCGGCCGGGAAGAGTACCCGGGAGGCGGCCGCGGATCTGGAGATCAGTCTCAAGGCGGCCGAGGGAGCGTTCACCCGCGGACGTGCCCGTCTTATTTCCTTCTCTCGGAACTGATGCTCCGCAGCCGCAGGCCCCGCGGGGTCGGGTGGAAACCGGCGCGCTCCAGGGCGGCACCCAGGGTGCTGCCGACGATCGTCTGGCCGTCCGCCTTCTCCACCGTGAGCCTGCCGAGCAGGCCGTCCCGCACGGCGCGGGCCAACGCCTCCACCGCCGGGGCCACCCGATGGTCGTCCTCGGTCCATGACAGCAGGGAACGGCCCCCGCGTTCCACGTAGAGGATGAGTTCCCCGTCGATGATGACGACCGTCGCGCCCGCCTTGCGCCCCGGCCGGTGGCCGGCGGCGCCGTCCGCGTCATCCCCCGGTCGGGTCGGCCAGGGCAGCGCGGCACCGAACGGGTTGGCCGGATCGGCCGCGGCCAGGACGACGGCCTGCGCGGACGATGAGCTCGGTGGGCCGGCCGCCGGCTGCGCCCAGGCCGGGGCCGCCTCGGCGTCCCGCTGTGCCGCGGCGATGGAGCGCAGCCGATCGACCGCTCCCGGGACGGCGAACTGGGCCGCGCCC
>NZ_CDWWXB010000007.1:1700-6097 GCF_977971855.1 Frankia sp. CoWAU3
CCAGCCCAGTGCACCTCGCCGGCGGAGCACAGCTCGTCGAGCATCGTCGGTGAGTAGTCGGCGACGCGGGCCGGGAGAACGAGCTGTTCCCACGCGCTTGCCGGGATCAGCGCGCCCTGCAGCTGCTCGACGGCGCGCAGCACACCGTCCACCCCCCGGCCACGTCCGCTGGTGACCGACTGCCAGGCCGGCAGGAAGGCACCGAGGGCCCGGGGCGGCACCGCCTCGACCTCCTTGCGCAGGGCGGCCAGGCTGCGTCGTCGCAGCGCCCGCAGCACGCCCGCGTCGCACCACTGCTCACCGCCGCGGTCGGGATGCAGCTCACCGCGGACGAGGCGGCCGCTGCGGACCAGCCCGTCTAGGACACCGGCGACCACCGCCGTGCCCAGCCCCAGCCGGGCGGCCGGTTCCTCGGTGTCGAACGGTCCATGGGTACGGGCATAGCGGGAGATCAGGTCTCCGAGAGGGTCACGCACCGGTTCGGTGAAGGCGTCGGGAACTCCCACCGGTAGCGGTACGCCCAGGGCATCGCGCAGCCGGCCGGCGTCCTTGATCGCGACCCACCGCTCCTCGCCGGCGATACGGACCCGCAGGGCCCGGCGGGTCTGTTCGAGCTCGGCGAGCCAGCCCGGGGTGGCACCCCGGGCGACCGCCTCCTCGGTCGTGAGGTCACCGAGCATTCGCAGCAGGTCGGCCACTCCCTCGACATCGCGGGCGTGGCGGTCCGGGGCGAGCCGTGTGAGCTGGGCGGCGACCTGCGTGAGCGCCGCTGGATCGATCAGCTCCCGCAGGTCCGCCTCGCCGAGGAGCTCGGCCAGCAAGGAGCTGTCCAGCGACAGCACCTGCGCCCGGCGTTCGGCCAGCGGTACGTCCCCGTCGTACATGAAGGCGGCGACGTAGCCGAACAGCAGGGCGGAGGCGAACGGAGACGGGGACGGCGTCTCCACCTCCACCACCCGCAGCGTGCGGGCCGACACCTCGCGCATCAGCTCCGCGAGCGCCGGAACGTCGAACACGTCCTGCAGGCACTCTCGCATGGTCTCCAGCACGACGGGGAAGCTGGCGAACGTCGCTGCGACGGACAGCAGCGCTGCGCTGCGCTGGCGCTGCTGCCACAGCGGGGTCCGCCGCCCCGGGGTCCGGCGGGGCAGCAGCAGGGCCCGCCCGGCACACTCGCGGAACCGGCTGGCGAACAGGGCGCTGCTCCCGATCTCCGCCCGTACGATCGCGTCGATCTCGTCCGGCTCGAACAGCGCGAGATCGGCGCCGGGCGGCTCGGCGGCATCCGGGATCCGGGCGACGATGCCGTCGTCGGTGTGCATGATCTGGACGTCGACCCCGTACCGCTCGCGCAGCCGGGCGCCCAGGGCGAGCGCCCAGGGCGCGTTCACCGGAGCACCGAACGGGGAGTGCACCGCTAGGCGCCAGTCGCCTATCTCGTCCCGGAAACGCTCCACGACGATCGTCCGATCGTCACCGAGACGGCCGACGGCCGCCTTCTGCTCGGCGAGGTAGCGCAGCAGGTTGGCGGTGGCCCGATCGTCGAGGCCGGCGGCCCGGACGCGGTCGGCCGCCGCCTGCGCTGGCAACCTGGTGATCTCGCGCAGGAACGCGCCGAGCGCGCGGCCGAGTTCGGCGGGTCGGCCTGGGGCGTCGCCATGCCAGAAGGGGAGCCGGCCGGGCCGTCCCGGAGCCGGCGTCACCAGGACCCGGTCGGCGGTGATCTCCTCGATGCGCCAGCTGGATGAGCCGAGGAGCACCACGTCGCCGACCCGCGACTCGTAGACCATCTCCTCGTCGAGTTCCCCGACCCGGCTGGAGCGCTCCCCGACGAGGAAGACGCCGAACATGCCCCGGTCGGGAATGGTGCCTCCGCTGGTCACGGCGAGCCGCTGGGCGCCCGGGCGGGCGGTGAGGATCCCGGTGACGCGGTCCCAGGTGATGCGGGGGCGCAGCTCGGCGAACGTGCCGGAGGGGTAGCGGCCGGCGAGCATGTCCAGGACCGCCTCGAAGGCGGAGGTCGGCAGCGTCGCGAACGTCGCGGTGCGCCGGACCAGCGCGCCGAGCTCGTCAACGTGCCAGTCCTCCATCGCCGTCATTGCCACGATCTGCTGCGCCAGCACGTCGAGGGGGTTGCGCGGGTACCGCAGCCGCTCGATCGCCCCCGAGCGCATCCGCTCGGCGACCACGGCACATTCGAGCAGGTCGCTGCGATGCTTCGGGATGATGACGCCGCGACTGGCGGCGCCGACCTGGTGGCCCGCGCGGCCGGTGCGCTGCATCCCGGCGGCGACACTCGGCGGGGACCCGATCTGCACGACCAGGTCGACGGCTCCCATGTCGATGCCGAGTTCCAGGCTGGAGGTCGCGACGACCGCGGGCAGCCGGCCAGCCTTGAGATCCTCCTCGATTCCGGCCCGTTGCTCGCGGCTCACGCTGCCGTGGTGGGCCCGCGCGATCTCCGGCCAGCCCGCCGTGCCGCCGCCTTGGCCCGAGGCGCCCATCAACGCCGCGGGGGACGTCCGGCCGGCTTCCCCCGGCCCGTCCCCGGCCACGGATTCGTCCGCGGCGGTGGCCGCGGCGAGCCGCTCGGCATACAGCTCGTTCAGCCGGGCGCAGAGCCGCTCCGCGAGCCGGCGCGAGTTGGCGAAGACGATGCTGGCGGAATGAGCCAACACCAAGTCGAGGACACGCTGCTCGACCGCCGGCCAGATCGACGCTCGGTGCGGGGCGGAGGCCGCCGAGCCGTCCGGGGACCCGTCGAGGAGCTGTCCGCCGAGCTGGGTCATGTCCTCGACCGGCACCACGACGTCGATCTGGAGGGTCTTGGCCGCGGGCGGGCGGACTACCGCCACCGGGGCCGTTCCGCCCAGGAACCGGGCGACCTCCTCGACCGGCCGCACCGTGGCGGACAGGCCGATCCGCTGGGCCGGGGTGTCCAGCAGAGCGTCCAGACGCTCCAGGCTCAGCGTGAGGTGGGCGCCGCGCTTGGTGCCCGCCACCGCGTGGACCTCGTCGACGATCACTGTCCGGACGCCGCGCAGCGACTCCCGCGCGGCACTGGTGAGGATGAGGAAGAGCGACTCCGGGGTGGTGATCAGGACGTCGGGGGGCCGGGTGCCGAAACCGCGTCGTTCGGCGGCGGGGGTGTCGCCCGACCGCAGACCCACGGTCACGTCCGGCTGGGGCAGACCGAGCCGTTGCGCGGCGGAGCGTATCCCCGCGAGCGGTGCCCGCAGGTTCCGCTCGACGTCGACGGCCAGCGCCTTGAGTGGGCTGACGTACAGCACCCGGCAGCGCCGGGTGGGCTCGGCCGGCGGCGCCGAGCGGGCCAGGGTGTCCAGCGACCACAGGAAGGCGGCCAGCGTCTTCCCCGAACCCGTGGGTGCGACGACCAGCGCGTTGCCGCCGGTGCGAATCGCCTCCCACGCGCCCCGCTGGGCGGGGGTCGCGGCGGTGAAGGCCGCGCCGAACCAGCTCCGGGTCGGGGCGGAGAACGCCGTGAGCGGATCCGGTGGATCGGGGGAAGCGAAGCTGGGCACGTTGACCAGTCTGCGTCGAGGGACCGACAACCTTCCGCCGGTGTGGTTCATGCCGGGCCCGCCGTGGGGCCCGGCCTCGACCCGGTCGTGCTTCCCGCGACCGTGCTTCCGCCACCGGGGATCCCCACCGGGGACCCCCGGTGGGGATCCCCGACCAGGACCCCCTTGGGTGGTCCCGTCCCGTCCGGACGGTGCACACTGGCGAAGTGCGGTTGACCGAGTTCTGGGCGAAGATGAACACACGGTTCGGTTCCGCGTACGCGGAGTCGTTTGCGCGTGATCATGTGCTGCCCGGTCTCGGTGGCGCGACGGTCGAGGTGGCCTTGGCCCGTGGTGACGATGCCAAGACCGTCTGGCGGGCCGTGTGCGAGGAGTTCGACGTGCCGGCGCGGGAGCGCTGAGCCAGCGTCCGGCGTGTCGTCGGGTCATCGAACGCATGTTCGTCTAGAGTCGTCCCGTGCGGCTACTTGTCCACAGATCATCCTCGACTCTCGAAACTGTCGGACCCACGGCCTAACGTCATCCTCGTGGCCAAGACTCGACGACCTCAGCATGGAGTAACTCCAATGGCAGGACTCGACCGTGAGAAGGCGTTGGATAATGCCTTGGCGCAGATCGACAAGCAGTTCGGCAAGGGATCGGTCATGCGGTTGGGGGACGACACCAGGCCGCCGGTCCAGGCCATTCCCACCGGTTCGATTGCTCTGGATGTCGCGCTCGGCATCGGCGGGCTGCCGCGGGGGCGCATCATTGAGATCTACGGCCCGGAGTCGTCCGGGAAGACGACCGTCGCCCTGCACGCGGTGGCGAACGCGCAGGCGGCCGGTGGTATCGCGGCGTTCATCGACGCCGAGC
>NZ_CDWWXB010000007.1:6551-9475 GCF_977971855.1 Frankia sp. CoWAU3
GCTCGGCGTCGACACCGACGGTCTGCTGGTCTCCCAGCCGGATACCGGCGAGCAGGCGTTGGAGATCGCGGACATGCTCGTCCGGTCTGGCGCGCTGGACATCATTGTCATCGACTCGGTGGCCGCGCTGGTCCCGAGGGCCGAGATCGAGGGCGAGATGGGGGACAGCCACGTCGGCCTCCAGGCCCGCCTGATGTCCCAGGCCCTGCGCAAGATGACCGCGGCGCTGGCGAACTCCGGCACGACCGCGATCTTCATCAACCAGTTGCGCGAGAAGATTGGGGTGATGTTCGGCTCCCCGGAGACCACGACCGGTGGTAAGGCACTGAAGTTCTATGCGTCGGTGCGCCTCGATGTCCGTCGTATCGAAACCCTCAAGGACGGCACGGAGGCCGTGGGTAACCGGACCCGCGTCAAGGTGGTGAAGAACAAGGTGGCGCCGCCGTTTCGGACCGCCGAATTCGACATCGTCTACGGAGGCGGTATCAGTCGGGAGGGTTCCCTGATCGACATGGGTGTCGAGCACGGCATTATTCGTAAGTCCGGTGCCTGGTACACTTACGACGGCGATCAGCTCGGCCAGGGCAAGGAGAACGCCCGGTCGTTTCTGCGGGACAACCCCGATCTGGCCAACGAGATCGAAAAGAAGATCAAGGAGAAGCTCGGCATCCTGCCCAGTCTCGAATCCGATGCCGTGGTGCCCGTTCCGGTCGATCTGTAACCGATGGCAGGAGCAGATCCGGGGAATGCCGCCGCCGGTCCGTCGTTCGCCCGGACGGCGGTCGTGGTGGACGGGGGGCCGCGGCCGAATGATCCGATCTCGGTCGCGCGGGAGATCTGTCTGCATCAGCTGGCGACCAGAGCGAGGAGCCGAGCGGAGCTTGCGGCGACCATGCGGCGACGGGGGGTCACCGATGAGATCGTCGCTGTGGTCCTCGACCGGTTGGCCGCCGTCGGTCTAATCGACGACGAGGCCTTCGCTGCCGCCTTCGTCTCCTCCGCCCGGGCCCGTCGTGGGCTGGGTAGGCAGGCCCTGGCCACAGAGCTGCGTAAGCGGGGAGTAGATCCGGAGACCGTCGAGGCCGCCATGGCGGTGGTCGGAGCGGACGACGAGGAGGAGAGCGCCCGCGAGCTCGTCCTTCGTCGGCTGCGGTCGATGGACCGCCTGCCCGAGCAGGTTCGTACCCGAAGGCTTCTCGCCATGCTGACCCGAAAGGGCTATCCGGTCGAACTGGCGGTCCGGGTCGTGAGCGAGCAGGTCGCTCAGGGGCTCGCCGACGGAGGTCGGATGGGCTGGGTGGTCGATGGCGGCGAAGACGACGGCTCGGTGTGAGTGGTGGGGAGATTGAGTCTGGGTCGTCAATGTGCCCTTATTTCTTGACCAGGGATTGTGCGAGACCTAGTCTTTCTTGAAAGGTGACAGGACTCCCGCGGCGACGCGGTCTTGATAGCTCGTCCAACTCACACGGAGGCAGCCGCTGCGCGTGGGTGCTCGAAGGCGGTATGCCCGCCGGCCGGTCGACGTTGGATTGGCCGGTTCGGGAGGCCGTCCGGGCTCCATATCGCAATGGCGTAATCCGCGTGCTGCCCCTCTACGGCTGTGATCGTGCCGAGACGAGGGTCCTTCGCCGCTCCAGCCCGCCTGTGCGGGTCCGACGGAAGCGGAGGGAGCAGCGATGGAGGGCGTCCTCGTCGTCCTGTTGTCACTCGTACTTGTCGTCCTGAGCGTTCTGATCCTCGCCGTGGCGCGGTTGGTCCGGGCGACCCGGGTCGACAAGATACCCGCCCCCGCTCCGGTGGTGCCCCGAACCCCGGCCGCCCGGGGCGCCGGGGACGTGACGGGTCCGGCGGACTTTGACGAGGAGCCGACGGTCCGCGTCCTGCCCGCCCTCCGGGAGGGTTCCGGTGCTCCGGCCACGACGGACGCCGACTCACCCGCCGATCGGGACGGCACCGCCGCGCGGACCGGGGGTTCGGCCGTGACCGCCGGTCGCTCTGACGGCGGCCTCCGCGCGGCTCATGGTGGTAGCGCGGAGGAGGCGGCGCAGATTGTGGCCCGAGCCGAACGGGAGGCGGCGGAACGGTTGGCGCGGGCTGAGCGGGATGCCGCCGAGATCCGGCGGCGCGGCGAGGAGGATGTCGCCCTACTGCGCGAGCGGATGCTCGCCGAGGCGGCGGTCGAAACCTCGCGGGTCCAGGCCGCGGCGAGAGAGTCCGTCCGCGTCGAGCAGGAGGCCGCCCGGACCGAGATCGCCGCGGCTCGGGTGGCGTTCGACGGTGAGCAGCAGGCCTGGCGGACGGAACTACAGAGCCGGGAGGCTGCGATAGCCGCCCGGGAACAGCGCGTCGAGGACCGGATGGCCAGCCTCGACGATCATGGTTGCCGGCTGGCGGACCGCGACCGCGATCTGCTCGACCGGGAGAACGACCTGACCCGTCGGACAGCCGAGGTGGCCGACCTCGAACGTGCCCGTCATGCCGCGCTGGAGCAGGTGGCCGGGCTCACCGCCGGGCAGGCCAGGGGAGAGCTGATCGCCGTCATCGAGCAGGAGGCCCGGCGGGAGGCGGCGCTGACGGTCCGCGAGATCGAGGCCCGGGCCGAGGAGGAGGGTGAGGAACGCGCCCGCAGGATCGTGACCACCGCCATCCAACGGGTCGCGTCCGACCAGACCACCGAGTCCGTCGTGACGGTCCTGCATCTTCCCGGCGATGAGATGAAGGGCAGGATCATCGGGCGGGAGGGGCGCAACATCCGGGCTTTCGAGTCCGTCACCGGGGTCAACGTGCTCATCGACGACACGCCCGAGGCGGTGCTGCTGAGCTGCTTCGATCCGGTGCGTCGCGAGGTCGGTCGCATCACGCTGGCGGCTCTGGTGTCCGACGGCCGGATCCATCCGCACCGCATCGAGGAGGAGTACGCCCGC
>NZ_CDWWXB010000007.1:9639-15972 GCF_977971855.1 Frankia sp. CoWAU3
GCGGGCGGGCGAGGACGCCCTGCTCGAGACCGGCATCTCCGAGATGCACCCCGAGCTGGTTAACCTGCTGGGCCAGTTGCGTTACCGAACCAGCTACGGCCAGAACGTGCTCGCGCACCTGATCGAAAGCGCCCACCTCGCCGGAATCATGGCCGCCGAGCTGCGCATGCCGCTTCCACTCGCGAAACGAGCGGCTCTGCTGCACGACCTCGGCAAGGCGCTCACCCACGAGATCGAGGGCTCTCACGCGTTGATCGGGGCGGATGTGGCCCGTCGCTACGGTGAGGACGAGGAGGTCGTGCACGCGATTGAGGCCCATCACAACGAGGTCGCACCCCGCTCGATCTGCGCGGTGCTGACCCAGGCCGCCGACCAGATCTCCGGTGGCCGGCCTGGCGCCCGCCGCGACAGCCTGGAGTCGTATGTGAAACGGCTCGAGCGCATCGAGCAGATCGCCGGTGACCGTCCGGGTGTCGACAAGGTGTTCGCCATGCAGGCCGGCCGGGAGGTGCGTGTCATGGTAGTGCCCGAGGAGATCGACGATCTCGCCGCCCATCTGCTCGCCCGGGACGTCGCCAGGCAGATCGAGGAGGAGCTCACCTATCCGGGTCAGATCCGGGTGACCGTCGTGCGCGAGACCCGTGCGGTGGGCACCGCCCGCTGAGCCGGGACGCGGCCGCCGAGGCGGCGGTCCTGACGGCGGTCCAGCCATCGGGCCAGCAGCGACAGCAGCCCGTTGGTGACGATGTACATCACCGCCATGAAGGTGTAAATGGGCAGGGCGTACCTGCTGCCCAGATACTCGACCGCCCCGCGCCCCGACCGCAGCAGCTCGCTGTAGGCGATGACGTAGCCCAGCGAGGTGTCCTTGAGCAACGTCACCAGCTGGCTCACCAGCGTCGGGCTCATCCGCCGGATCGCCTGGGGAAACTGGATGAGGCGGAAGATCTGGACCGGCCGCAGCCCGGCCGCCGCCGCGGCCTCCGTCTGCCCCCGGTCGACCGACTGGATCCCGGCGCGGAAGATCTCGCTGAGCACCGCCCCGTTGTAGGCGGTCAGCCCGATGACCAGGGCCCAGAACGCCGAGAGCCGCCAGCCGAGCGCCGGCAGACCGAGGTAGGCGAACAGGATGAGCATCAGGACGGGCAGGCTGCGGAACAGCTCCACCAGCAGCGTGGCCGGGATGCGTACCGTCCGGCGCCGGGACAGCCGGGCCAGGGCAAGCAGGGTCCCCACCGCCGAGGCGAACAGCATCGCGGTCAGCGCGGCGCGCAGCGTGTCGAGCAGCCCGTTCCACAGCAGGGTGCGCAGCGCCGGCTGATCGACGAAGACACTCCAGCGCTTGCCGTCGAGCTGGCCAGAGTCGGCGAGGCGGAGCACCGCCAGCGTGACCAGCCCGACGAGGACAGCGGCGGCCACCACGCTCGCGAGCAGGATGCGACGCCGACCACGCGGACCCGGTGGATCGGCCAGGATGATCTCGGCGCTCATTGCGCCCTCGCCACCCGTCGTTCGGCCAGGGACAGCCCGGCTGCCAGCACCACGGTGAGGATCAAGTATGCCACCACGCCGCCGAGCAGCACGGCGATCACCGCGTCCGGATTGGCGGTCGTGAGCCGTTGGACCATGCCGGTCAGCTCTTGGACGCCGAACGCCGCGGCGATCGAGGTGTTGCGGATCAGTGCGCTCACCACGCTGCCCAGCGGTTGCAGCACGTTGCGGAACGCCTGCGGAAGAATGATCATTCGTAGTGTCTGGGAGAAGGTCAGGCCCAGCGCACGAGCCGCTTCGGCCTGACCGAGCTCGATCCCATTGATCCCGGAACGCACCGCCTCGCAGACCAGCGCGGCGTGATAAATCGAGAGCGCGACCACCGCGAACGTGAAATACGAGAAGACGATGTCCAGCTGTGGCAGGACGAACACCACGAAGAAGAACACGACGGTCAGCGGGGTGTTGCGGACCGTCTGCACGTAGGCGGTGCCGGTCCAGCGCAGCGGGGGCACGGGGGAGACCCGCATCGCCGCGAGGACGGTACCGAGGATCAGCGCCGCCACGGACGCGACCAGGCTTAGCCCGACCGTCCGGCGGAAGCCCTCGGCGAAGATGTCGAGGTTGTCGATGACGGCGTCGATCGTTGTCCTCCCTCATGCGGTGGCGGGTGGACGACCGGTCGGCGCGGGTGAGGCCGACCGGTCGTGCCCCGAGCGATGATCGGCGGATGCCGTTCAGCCGGTGCCGGTCACCTGATATCGATCACCTGCTACCGGTCAACGGCCGCCGCTCAACGGCCCTCGACCCGCGGAGCGGATCAGGACGTGTACCGGTCGACGGCCGGGGGAGTGGGCACGGTCGGCTCCACCTTGCCGAGGGTCGAGGTGTACGCCTTCTCCCAGCGCCCGTCCTTGTAAGCGGCCTCGAGCGTGTCGTTGATGAAGTTCCGGAACGCGTCGTCACCCTTCTTGAGGCCGATGCCGTAGGGCTCCTTCGTGAAGGTGCCACCCACCACCTTGAAGGCGTCAGGGTCCTTGTCGACGAGACCCAGCAGGATGCCCTTGTCCGTGGTGACCGCGTCGACCTGGCCGTTCTTCAACGCGTCGGCGCACTTGCTGTACACATCGAACAGCACGAGCTGGGCGGTGGGCGCCACCCGGCGGATGTTCTCGGCCGGCGTGGATCCGCTGACCGAGCACACCTTCTTGCCGGCAAGGGTGTCCTTGCCGGTGATGTCGGTGTTGTTCTTCGCGACCATGATGGACTGGCCGGAGACGTAGTACGGCCCCGCGAAGTCGACGACCTTCTTTCGTTTGTCGTTGATTGTGTAGGTGGCCACCACGAGGTCGACCCGGCCCTGCTGGATGAAGGGTTCACGGTTGGCCGACACTGTCTCCACGTAGGAGACCTTGTCGCGCGGGATGCCCAGGGCATCCGTGACGATCTTCGAGATCTCGACGTCGAAGCCCTCGGGCTGGCCGCTGAGGTTCTTCAGCCCGAACAGGTTCTGGTCGAACTTCGTCCCGATGGTGATCTTTCCGGCGTCGTGCAGCCGGGCCATGGTGGTGCCGGCGGTGAAGGTCACCGAGGGGGTGGGTGTCGAGGTGTCATCGCCGCTGCTCCCACAGGCACTCAGTCCGAGGGCGGCGAGCAGCGTCGCGCCGGCGAGGAGCGCGCCGCCGCGCCTGCGGCGGCATTCGCGTGACATCCCGCCGGAGCTCCCGTTGGGATGCCCGGCGGCGGGGCGTCGCGTCCGGCTGAACGGTGTACGCATGACCGATCCTCTCGCAGTGCTCCGGACCGCGGGTCCGGAGCAGGTGATCTGGCGTCGGGTGGTGTGTGTCCCCCCCTGAGGAACTGCGTCCCTCTGGTGGTGCGTGCCTGCTGGTGGTGCGTGCCTCTGGTGTGTCTCCGGGTACCGGCGGCGCGGTGGGCGGTGGGCGCGGCCGGGTCGGGCCGGGTCGGTGGAGGTTCAGTGCTGCAGGACCCGGGCCAGGAAGTCCCGGGCGCGCTCGGTCCGCGGCGCGGCGAAGAAACTCTCTGGCGGGGCGATCTCGAGGATGCGACCGTCCGCCATGAAGGCCACCCGGTCCGCGGCGGAACGCGCGAATCCCATTTCGTGGGTGACGACGATCATGGTCATGCCGCTGGTGGCCAGCGACCTCATCACGTCCAGCACCTCGGAGATCATCTCTGGGTCGAGTGCCGAGGTCGGTTCGTCGAAGAGCATGAGCACGGGATCCATCGCCAGCGCCCTGGCGATGGCGGCGCGCTGCTGCTGGCCGCCGGAGAGCTGGCGGGGCAACTGGTCCGCCTTGTCGGCGATCCCCACGCGTTCCAGTAGTTCCTGGGCCCGGGTGCGGGCCTGCAAGCGGTTGTGTCCCAGGACCTTGACCGGCCCCAGGGTGACGTTCTCGAGCACCGTCTTGTGCGCGAAGAGGTTGAACGATTGGAACACCATTCCAACCCGTGATCGCATCCGGGCGAGCTCACGGCCCTCCGTGGGCAGGGGACGGCCCTCGAAGAGGATCCGGCCCTCGTCGATCGTTTCCAACCGGTTGACGCAGCGGCACAGGGTCGACTTCCCCGACCCCGAGGGCCCGATGATGATGACGACCTCGCCCGCCTCGACGGACAGGTCGACGTCGGTCAGGACCCGGTTGTCGCCGAACGACTTCCCGACGCCTTCCAGAGTCACCAAAGGCATGTCGACCTCCCGACACAATGGCGCTGTGGTGTTGGGCCGAGCGTCCCGGCGGCCTCATGATGGAACGGCCAGGCGCGCGGATCAGTCGTGGGGCCGACGGCTGGAGCGGTCGTCTCGCGCGGATTTCGGCGCACTGACGGGAACATTCGAGAATAGTATCCCTGCAGCTACGCAAATATATCGAGCGGGGTGTTGCCTGATATCTCGGGCGGTGTCCGGGCCGGGGTGGGGCGCCTCAGCTCCCGACGGGGAGGGTCCCGGCCCCGCAGGCGAGGCGGCCCGCGACGCGATCCCGTCCCCGCCGGACCCAGCTCAGACCCCAGACCCGGCTCCGGCCCGGTGCACGCGCCGTAGGCTGGTCGGGTGAACGGCCGCAGCTACGAGGTCCGCACGTTCGGGTGCCAGATGAACGTCCACGACTCCGAACGGCTCTGTGGGCTGCTGGAATCCGCCGGCTACTCCCCGGTCGATCCCGGCGGCGAGGCGGATGTGGTCGTGTTCAACACCTGCGCGGTGCGGGAGAACGCCGACAACCGCCTGTACGGCAACCTCGGCCAGCTAGTCCCGGTGAAGAAGGGCCATCCGGGCATGCAGATCGCGGTCGGGGGCTGCCTCGCCCAGAAGGACCGGGCCGCGATCCTCGACCGGGCGCCCTGGGTTGACGTGGTCTTCGGCACGCACAACCTGCACCGACTGCCCGTGCTGCTGGAGCGCGCGCGGCACAACGCGGCGGCCCAGGTCGAGATCGCCGAGGCCCTGGAGGTCTTCCCGAGCTCCCTGCCGACCCGGCGGGCCAGCCATCACTCGGCCTGGGTCAGCATCAGCGTGGGATGTGACAACACCTGCACCTTCTGCATCGTCCCCAGCCTGCGTGGCCGCGAGCGTGACCGCCGGCCGGGCGACGTGCTTGCCGAGGTCGAGGCCCTGGTCGCGGAGGGCGCCCTGGAGATCACACTGCTGGGGCAGAACGTCAACTCCTACGGGCGCTCGCTGGGAGATCCCGGTGCCTTCGCGAAGCTGCTGGCCGCCTGCGGTCGCGTCGAGGGTCTCGAACGTGTCCGCTTCACCTCACCGCATCCGCGCGACTTCACCGACGACGTCATCGAGGCCATGGCGACCACCTCGAACGTGTGCCACCAGCTGCACATGCCGTTGCAGTCCGGGTCGGACACCGTGCTGCGCCGCATGCGCCGCTCGTACCGTCGGGACCGTTTCCTCGGCATTGTCGAGCGGGTGCGGGCGGCCATGCCCGACGCGGCCATCACCACCGACATCATCGTCGGCTTCCCTGGCGAGACCGAGGCGGACTTCGCCGACACCCTCGACGTGGTGCGGGCGGCCCGGTTCTCCGGCGCCTTCACCTTCCAGTACTCGCCTCGCCCGGGTACCCCGGCAGCGACCATGGACGCCCAGGTGGACCGGGCGACCGTGGCCGACCGGTATACCCGGCTGGTGGCCCTGCAGGACGAGATCTCCTGGGCGGAGAACCGGGCCCTGGTCGGCCGGCGGGTCGAGGTGCTGGTCTCGGAGGGGGAGGGGCGCAAGGACGGCGCCACCGGCCGGATGTCCGGCCGGGCTCGGGACGGACGGCTCGTGCACTTCCGTGCGGACGAGGCCGCGAGCTCGTCCACCGGCTCGGGCCCGAGGGCGGGCTGCGCCGCGCCCGCGGTCGCGGTGGCGGTGGCGGTGGCGCCTACGGTGCGCCCGGGCGACGTCGTCGAGACGGTGGTGACGCGGGGGGCACCCCATCACCTCACCGCCGACGGCCCCCTGCGGTCCCACCGGGCGACCCGTGCGGGGGACGCGTGGGCGCTCGGGCGTGACGGTGGCGGTGCGGCAGCCGCGCAGCAGCCGGCAGGCGGACGGCCGATCGTCACCCTGGGCATCCCGTCCCTGCGGTCGTCCTCGCCCGATCCCGTCGGCCCGGCGCCGGCCGACGCGGCGTTGGCCGGCGCGGACGCCTGCTGTACTCCGGTACGTCGATGACCCTCGTCGCCGCCGCGGTCTGTCCTCATCCTCCGTTGCTGGTTCCCGAGGTCGGCCGTGGTGAGCCGGTCGAGGCGCGGGCCGTCGCGGTGGACGCGGTGCGCCTGCTGTGTGCCGCCGAGCCGGACACGATCGTGGTGGTGGGT
>NZ_CDWWXB010000007.1:16379-34903 GCF_977971855.1 Frankia sp. CoWAU3
GGGTCGCTGGCCGGCTTCGGGGTGGATCTCCGGGTAGATCTTGGCCCGACCGCGCCGGCCCCCGAGCCGTCGTCTGTCCTGTCGTCGCCCGTCCTACCGTTGTCGATCACGATCGGCGCCTGGCTGCTGGGCGCCGTCGGTTGGCCCGGCGCCCGCACCGCCGTCGGGGTGCCCGCGGAGATCTCCCCGGACGGGGCCGTCGCACTCGGATCGCGGCTGGTCGCGGGCTCCGCTCCGCAGGAGCGCCTCGCCCTGCTCGTGATGGGCGACGGCTCGGCCTGTCGCACGCTGAAGGCTCCCGGCGGGTTGGATCCACGGGCCGCGGCGTTCGACGCGACCGCCGCCGCGGCGCTGGCCGCAGGGGATCCGGCCGGTCTGCTCGCCTTGGACCCGGGGTTGGCCCGGGAGCTGCTCGCCGCGGGCCGGGCGTCCTGGCAGGTCCTGGCCGGCGCCCTGCTCGCCGCGACCCGGGACGGCCTGGGCCCGGGGTTCCTGGGCCCGGGGTCATGGAACAGTGACCTCCGGTATGACGACGCGCCGTACGGTGTCGGCTATCTGGTTGCCCTCTGGACACGGGATGTTGCCGAGCGAGGATGAACAGGCAGAAGGAACCGCGCCGGGGACCGGTGGTGGCGGTCGTGGGGCCGACCGCCGGCGGCAAGAGTGACCTCGGCATCGAGATCGCGCTCGCCCTCGGTGGCGAGGTGGTGAACGCGGACTCGATGCAGCTCTACCGCGGGATGGACATCGGTACCGCCAAGGTTCCCGAGGCGGAGCGTCGCGGGGTGCCCCACCATTTGCTCGACGTGTGGGACGTGACGCATCCCGCGGACGTCGCGAGCTTCCAGGCGGACGCCCGCCGGATAATCGACGGCCTGCTCGCCGCCGGGCGCATTC
Source organism: Frankia sp. CoWAU3 (assembly GCF_977971855.1). Taxonomy (NCBI): domain Bacteria; kingdom Bacillati; phylum Actinomycetota; class Actinomycetes; order Frankiales; family Frankiaceae; genus Frankia; species Frankia sp. CoWAU3. The sequence goes on from NZ_CDWWXB010000007.1 coordinate 17,277, forward strand.
CGGTGCTGGTCGGCGGTTCCGGGCTCTACGTCCGCGCGGTTCTTGACAATCTGGCCTTCCCGGGGACCGATCCGGGCGTCCGGGCGCGGTGGGAGGAGGAACTGGCCCGCGTCGGCGCACCGGCGCTGCACGACCGGCTGGCCGCGCGGGCACCGCAGGCCGCCGCGGCGATCCTGCCCAGCAACGGCCGGCGGATCGTGCGTGCCCTGGAGGTCGTCGAGCTCACCGGAACCTTCACGGCCACCCTGCCGGAGCACCGCTCGGTCTATGAGGTCGTGCAGATCGGCGTGGATCGCCCCGATCTCGACCGACGGATTACGGACCGGGTGGAGAAAATGTGGGGTGCTGGTTTTCCTGACGAAGTGCGAAGGTTGGTGGAATGCGGCCTGCGGGAAGGCCGAACCGCGTCTCGCGCACTGGGATATGCCCAGGTTCTGGCCTGGTTCGACGGCGCAATGGACTCCGCCGAACAGGCCAAGCTCGCCACAATTACGGCGACGCGGCGCTTTGCCCGTCGACAAAGGTCCTGGTTCCGGCGGGATAACCGGATAGCCTGGTTGGACCAACCAGATGTCACCCAGGTGCGACGGCTGGTGGGTTCGCTCTGACGGGTGATCGGCCGACCGGGTCGGGGTCGATCGGGCCGCCGCCAATGCGCGGCGTCGCCGGTGACCGGTGCGCGGCGGCCGGTCCCGCACGGCGTCTGGAGAGATCGATGTGACCGCGCCCACCTCTGATGCTGGTACCCCACCCGACGATGCTGGTACCCCACCCGACCTGACTCTCGTCCCCGCGCTCTACGCCGCCTTCGACGATGGTTCGCTGCGGCTGCACTTCCAACCGGAGGTCGACCTGCGCAACGGGTCGGTGCCGGGGATGGAGGCCCATCCGCGGTGGCTGCACCCGGAACGCGGGGTGCTGGGTCCGGCGGATTTCATGCCGATCGCAGCGGCCGCGGGCCTCGTCCATCAGGTGGACCAGTGGGTGCTGCGGATGGCCGTGACCGAGGCGCGCACCTGGCATCGGATGGCGGTCGGGACGCCGATCCGCCCGCCCCGGTTGTGGGTGAACATCGATGGCCGCCAGCTTGCCAGCCTCGCCTTCGCGGCCGAGGTCGACCGGCTCGTCTCGGGCCGGGTGCTGCCGGCCGGGGCGATCGGCCTTGAGTTCAGCGAGCAGACCCTCGGACTCGCCGCGCCGATGGTGCCCCGGTTGCTGACCCGGCTGCGTGCCCTCGGGGTGGCGATCGCCGTCGGGTCCTTCGGCACGTGGCTGGGCTCGTTGGCCGTGCTCGACCAGCTGCCGTTGAACCTCGTCAAGATCGACGGTCTGTTCCTGCGGGCGACGATGAAGGACCTCGAGGGTGAGGCCGTGCTCGCGGCCATCGTCCGGCTTGCCCACCAACGCGGCCTGCCCGTCGTTGCCGACGATGTCGACACCGCGCGCCTGGCGTCCCGGGTGGTGGATCTCGACTGTGATCGCGCCATCGGATCGGTGTTCTGTCCGCCGGTGCCGGTGGAGGACGCTCGGATGATCGCTCTCGGGCGCGGCCGGCCCGACCGTTGGTACAAGCCGTCGCATTCCGACGACCGGATGCGGGAGTGGGCGCGGGCCGCAGCCGGCTGACGCCGCCGCGGGAGCCCGGTCGTCAGGTGCCGAGCGGCATCCCCCGTACGATCGGCGACGTGCGGGACGAGCTGGGACTGCGATTCGTCAAGGGCCACGGGACGGGCAACGACTTCGTCCTGCTGCCGGATCCCGACGGGGACCTCGACCTCACCGCGGACCTGGTGCGCGCGCTGTGCGACCGACGGGCCGGCATCGGGGGCGATGGGGTGCTGCGGGTGGTGCTCTGCGCCGCGGTTCCCGAGGCGGCCGGTCTGGCCGGCCGGGCGCGCTGGTTCATGGACTACCGCAATGCTGATGGTTCGGTTGCCGAGATGTGCGGTAACGGTGCCCGGGTGTTCGCCCGCTACCTCGTCGACGCCGGATACGCCCAGCCCGGACGGTTCCACGTCGCGACCCGCGCCGGGCTGCGGCTCGTCGAGGCCGCGGTGGACGGTGACGTCACGGTCGACATGGGACCGCCGCGGATCATCGACGGACCCGGGGCCCCGGTCACCGTCGCCGATCGTGACTTCACCGCGACCGCGGTCTCGATGGGTAATCCGCACGCGGTCTGCTTCGCCGGCGACCTGGACGTCGCCGGGCTGCGTCGGCTCGACCTGACCCGACCACCATCGTTCTCCCCGGTTGACTTCCCGGACGGGGTGAATGTGGAGATCGTCGTTGACCGGCCGGGTGGGGTGGCGATGCGGGTGTTCGAACGTGGGGTCGGGGAGACCGCGTCCTGCGGCACCGGTGCCTGCGCGGTCGCGGTGGCCTGGGCGGCCCGGCGAGGTGCTCGGCCGGCGGGTGCGCCGGTCGAGGTCGAGGTGGATGTGCCCGGCGGCGGCCTGGTCGTGATCTGGCAGCCGGAGACCGTGCTGTTGCGAGGGCCCGCCGAGCTGGTCTTCGACGGCGTGCTGCGCCATGCGGAGGCCCATGACCCGGTCGGGTGAGGTGTCCGTTTCCTGCAAGACCCGGTCCGCCTGCCTGCCCTACGGTGCCCTCATGCCACCATCGTTCACCCTGACCGGTGTGATCGTCGCTGATATGGCCCGGTCCCTGGCGTTCTACCGCCGGCTCGGCCTCGATCTGCCCGCCGGGGCCGACGCCCAGCCGCACGTCGAGGTGCAGCTGCCCGGCGGTCCACGCCTCGCGTTCGACAGCGAGGCGACCATCCGATCCTTTGATCCGCGCTGGTCGGCGGGTACCGGCTCGCCGCGGGTCGGGCTGGCCTTCGCCTGCGACACGCCGGACGAGGTCGATGAGGTCTACGCCGACCTCGTCGGCGCCGGTCACACCGGCCACCTTCCGCCCTGGGACGCCTTCTGGGGCCAGCGGTACGCGGTCGTGCTCGATCCAGACGGCAACCACGTCGACCTCTACGCCCCACTGCCCGTAGCGGCCGCGACATCCGATACCGAGACGTCCAGCTCGTCCTGAACGTTGACATTTCGGATGAGGTGAGTCGGCGGAACTCCGGCGAGCGCGCGTACCTCCCGGGCGAGGTGCGCCTGGTCGGCGTAGCCGGCCTCGGCCGCCACGACCGCGAACGGGATGCCGGCCCGCGCCGCGTGCAGGGCGTCCTGCATCCGGAGGATCCTGGCGAGCGTCTTCGGGCCATATCCGAAGACGCGCCGGCAGCGACGCAGCAGCTGGCGTTCGCTCAGCCCGACTGTGCGCGCGAGGTCGTCCACAGGCGCCCGGGCGCGGGCACCCGCCAGAACGGCGGGAACCAACCGGTCCACGAGCGCCGGGTGAACGGGCCGGGCGGCGATCGACGACTCGAATGCGACCAGGGGATCAGCGGCCATGGCGAGCCGCTCGGCGAGTCGCTGCGCCGGTCCGTCGCCCCACAGGTCGGCGAGCGGGACGCGTTGGTCGCGCAGTTCGTCCGCGGCCACTCCGAGGTGGGATGGTCCAGAGCCCGAGTCGAAGCGGAGCCCGACGTGCCGCACGCCTGGTGCCCAGCGCACCAGCTTCGCCGCCGTGTCCGGCCCCGCGACGATCAGATTGGCGTCGGAACTCCAGATGATGTCCATGCATCCGTCCGGCAACACTCGCCGACTGCCCACCACACCTGTGCGCTCGGTGCGCCCTGTGCGGTCCGAGGGCCCGGTGCGGTCCGGATGCCGGTCCGCCGTCGTCCGCGTGGTGCCCGGGGGGTGTCCAGGGGGAGTCGGGCGGCCCGAGCTGTCCCAGATCGTCGCGGCGAGGCGGTGGGCCCGTCTTTCGTGGTACTCGTGGTACACGTCGCAGAGGCTACGTCGGCGGGGCGGCAAAACGGTTCGCGATCGACGTGGTGACGTGGGACCCTGGTTGGCGACGGGATTCGCCGGGAAACGAGGGGGAGGCGCGCCACGAGTGCGGCAGGGTCTTCCGGTCCGGCGGATCCTCCTCGGGCCACCGGGTCGTGGGGCCCGGCCGGAGCAGGCGGCACGGAATGATCGCGGAATGGTGCGGTAGCGGGCCGCGTTGAGAACGGATGGTATGACACTTCCTGCTGACGCCTTCGATGCGTCCACTCTCGACAGATCCCTCATCAAGCTGACCGATACCGATTCGTCTTACCTGTCGAACTTTTTCGACGATTCTGGGGACGGTTTCGACCTGGAGGATCGCGCCGCGTTGCGGCGGGTTCCCGGTCTCGCCACCGAGCTCGACGACGTTACCGAGGTCGAGTACCGGCAGCTGCGGCTGGAGCGTGTCGTCCTCATCGGCGTATGGACGTCGGGTTCCCCGCGGTCGGCCGAGAGCTCCATGGCGGAGCTCGCGGCGCTCGCCACGACCGCCGGTTCGGTGGTGCTCGACGCGCTCGTGCAGCGTCGCGACCGGCCGGATGCCGCGACTTACGTCGGTTCGGGCAAGGCCCGCGAGCTCGCCGAGGTCGTCGCGGCGACCGGCGCGGACACGGTGGTCTGCGATGGCGAGCTCACCCCGGGTCAGCTGCGGCAGCTGGAGGAGGTCGTCAAAGTAAAGGTCATCGACCGGACGGCCCTCATCCTGGACATCTTCGCCCAGCACGCGACCTCTCGCGAGGGCAAGGCCCAGGTCGAGCTCGCGCAGTTGCAGTACATGCTGCCCCGGCTGCGTGGGTGGGGTGAGTCGATGTCGCGGGCCGCGGCCAGTGGCGGCGGCCGGGCGCCCATCGGTACCCGCGGTCCCGGTGAGACGAAGATCGAGACCGATCGTCGGCGGCTGCGGGCCAGGATGGCGCGGTTGCGCCGCGAGCTCGCCGCGATGACGACCGTGCGGGAGACCAAGCGTTCCGCCCGGCGGCGGGGCGAGGTCCCCAGCGTGGCGATCGCCGGTTACACCAACGCCGGTAAGTCGTCGCTGCTCAACCGGCTGACCGGCGCGGGTGTCCTGGTCGAGGACGCGCTGTTCGCCACCCTCGATCCGACCGTGCGGCGGGCGACCCTGCCGGACGGCCGGGCCTTCACCCTGACCGACACCGTCGGATTCGTCCGGCATCTGCCGCATCAGATCGTCGAGGCGTTCCGCTCGACGCTGGAAGAGGTCGCCGATGCCGATCTCATCCTGCACGTTGTGGACGGATCATCGCCGGATCCGGCCGCGCAGATCTCCGCCGTGCGCGAGGTTCTCAACGACATCGACGCGGGCGGCGTTCCCGAGCTGATCGTCGTCAACAAGGTGGACGCCGTGGAGCCGACGGTCGTCGCGGGGCTGCGCCAGCTCGCCCCGGACGCCGTGTTCGTCTCGGCACGTACGGGCGAGGGGCTGGCCGCGCTGGTCGACGCGCTCTGTGCCCGGGTGCCGCATCCCGACGTGGAGATGCGCGTGCTCGTGCCCTACACCCGGGGCGACTTGGTCTCCCGGGTGCACGCGAACGGCGAGGTGCTCACGATGGAGCACACCGAGACCGGTACCCGGCTGTCCGCCCGGGTTTCCTCGGGACTCGCAGCGGAGCTGCACGCCTACCGGGCCTGAGCCCAGGAGCGATCAGACGCGAGGCAACCCGGCCGGCCGCCCGACGGGCGGCCGGCCGATCCACATCAAACCCTGCGGAGCACAGCCACGATCCGGCCGAGGATGGTCGCATCCTCACCGGGGATGTCGGCGAAGGCCGAGTTCTCCGGATGTAGCCAGATCTTGCCGTCCCGAAGCCGCAGACGCTTGACCGTCGCCTCCCCGTCGATCATTGCGGCGACGATCTCCCCGTTGTCCGCGACCGGCTGCTGGCGGACGACCACCCAGTCACCGTCGCAGATCGCCGCGTTGATCATCGAGTCGCCGACGACCCGGAGCAGGAACAGAGTGCCCTCGCCGACGATCTCCCTGGGTAGCGGGAAGACGTCCTCGACCGCCTGCTCGGCCAGGATCGGGCCACCGGCGGCGATCCGGCCCAGCACCGGCACGTAGGCCGCCTCCGACTTGCTTCCTTCGGTGGTGCCCGGCGCCGCCTCACCGATGATGGGAATCGTGCCCGCCACCGTCGTCGTGCCCGCGCCCACATCCGCGCGTCGCCGGGGGTGCTCGACGGTCAGAACCTCCATCGCTCTCGGGCGGTTCGGGTCCCGCCGCAGGTAGCCCTTCTCCTCGAGCACCTTGAGCTGGTGAGCCACACTACTGGTGCTGGTGAGGCCGACCGCCTCACCGATCTCCCGCACGCTGGGCGGATACCCGCGCCGCTCCACCGCGGCCCGGATGACCTCCAGCACCTTGCGCTGCCGGGGGGTCAGGCCCGCGTCCGTGGGGCCTTCGGGAAAGGCTCGCACGTTGCCGCGGGTTCCGCCCCGGCGCGTACCCCTGCCTTGGCTAGTCATCGCTTACCGTTCTCCTCGTCGCGTTTTTCTTCCGCCGTGCGGCCACCGGCCGGCCGGCGACCGCACGGCGGACCGTCCCGCTCCGGAAGCGGTCACCCACCGACTCGCCGCCGTCCGTGACCGGGGGAAACCGCCCGGTTCACACCCGATCGACTCGACGGTAACCGGCGGGTCGCAGAATCTCAAACGTCTGTTCGAGCGTGTCCCTGGCGGTTTCCGGTTCCCGATGCGACAATCGACCACGCGTTCGATCGAACGAAGGTTCGATCTTCGGCGTTCGGTGTCGTCGGAACGGGAGGGTGCCGTGGGATCCGCACACAGGGCGCGGGTCGTCGACCTGTCGATGGCCAGAGACCGGGTGGGTCGTCGCCCGCCCGCACCCCCGCCGCTCCGGCTGACCCGGCGGGGTCGGGTGGTGGTGGTATCGATCGTCGTGGCGGTCGTCGTGGCGGTAGCAATCATGATCATGCCTGGGGTGTCGATTGCCGGGCCGGATACCGCGGAGGCGCCGCGGCACCATCTGGTCGTGCCGGGGGAGACGCTGTGGGAGGTGGCAGTGGCGCTCGACGAGAGCGCCGACACCCGGGTCATGGTGGACCGGCTGATGCGGCTGAACCACCTGCGGTCACCACTGATCGCCCCGGGCCAGTCGTTACTCCTTCCCTGACGCCCGGCTTCCCGGCTTTCCGGGTCCACGAGTGTCTCGGCGCAGGGTTCTCGCGCACCGTCGTCTTTCGTCCACGTGCGGTGCCACGTGCGATGCGGACCACACGGACCACACGGGGGTGCTGTCCTCATCTCTGGGGCCGTGCGCTACCTTGGACACAACATCTGGTGCTTACCGGGGTGTAAGTCATCCACAGGTTGTTCCACAGGTCTTCCGCGGGGAGCTGGCGGTCCATCCACAAGGTGGTCTTTCCGGCGTGGATGCCGGGTCCTCAACGGTGTCCCTCATCCCCGGTCCGGGGCGGTCGGCTCCGGCGCGGGCGAAGGAGGCGTAGCGCGTGCGGTGCCCGTTCTGCCGGCATCCGGACAGTCGCGTCGTTGACAGTCGGGAGGCCGAGGAGGGTTCGGCGATCCGCCGCAGGCGGTCCTGCCTGTCCTGCGGTCGCCGGTTCACTACGATGGAGGAGGCGTCCCTTCAGGTTCGCAAGCGCAGTGGGGCGGCCGAGCCGTTCAGCCGGGCCAAGGTCATCGCCGGTGTCCGCAAGGCCTGCCAGGGCCGGCCGGTGCGGGATGATGATCTCGCGCTTCTGGCGCAGCGGGTAGAGGACGCCGTCCGCTCGTCGGGGTCGGCGGAGGTGCCCGCGGAGGCGATCGGCCGGGCGATCCTCGGTCCGCTCCGTGAGCTCGACGAGGTGGCTTATCTCCGCTTCGCCTCGGTGTACCTGGCCTTCGAGTCGTTGACTGACTTCGAGTCCGCGATCGCCGCGTTGCGCTCCGAGGCCGCCGGACCTCCCACCACGCGGGATGGACCAGCACGACCGGTCCCGCGCGGCGCCGTCGATGCCTCGCCGGTGATCGGCACCCAGCAGGTGCATAGCAGGTAGGGCCGGGACCGCTCGACCGAAAGCGTCATACATCGCCCTGGCTCGCCGTGCCGGCCCGGTCCCGCCGGCGACGGGTGACATCCCGCGTCGCGGCCGTGCGAGGACCGCGGACCTCCCGGACGGCACGCATGCGGCCCGGCTCGACCTGGCTGGTGCCGTTCGCCGTGCGTGTGTTTGCCGTGCGCGTGCTCGTCCCCGCGGGCACCGCCGTGCGTCGAGGTCCGGCCCCGCACCGTCCCGACGTCCGCTGGCTGCGGCCTGGGGCGGGGATGCCCACAACACATTGTTGAAGGTTGGAGCTGACGAGTGAAGACGAGGAGCGTCATGACCGACAGCCGCGGCACGAAGCCGAGCAGGTCAGCGGCGAAAGCGAGTGGGTTGAAGATCCAGCGGTCACGTACCACCGCCGGCGTCCACCCGTACGACGAGGTCACCTGGGAGTCCCGGGACGTCGTCATGACCAACTGGCGGGACGGCTCGGTCAACTTCGAGCAGCGGGGAGTGGAATTCCCGCAGTTCTGGTCGGTGAACGCCTCCAACATCGTTACCAGCAAGTACTTCCGTGGGGCGCCCGGCACGCCGGGGCGGGAGTGGTCGCTGCGGCAGTTGATCGATCGGGTCGTGCACGCCTACGGCGCGGCCGGCCGCGAGCACGGCTACTTCGCCTCGGACACCGACGCCGAGATCTTCGAGCACGAACTGACCTGGATGCTGCTCCACCAGGTCTTCAGCTTCAACTCGCCGGTCTGGTTCAACGTGGGAACCCCCGCGCCGCAGCAGGTCTCGGCGTGCCAGCCCTATGACGCCCTCGTCAGCACGCCATCCGGTCTGGTTCCCATCGGCGCCTTGGTGGAGACGGACGCGGTGGGGATGAAGGTCTTCGACGCGCACGGTCTGACCCAGGTGATCGCGACCAAGTCCAACGGCGTCAAGGACGTCCTGCGGATCTGGACGAGGGCCGGTCACGCGCTCGACGTCACCGCCGATCATCTGGTGTGGCGGAGCACCTCCGCGGGTGCCGGGGCCTTCGTCCCCGCCGGCGCGCTGCGGGCCGGGGACACCCTCGAGTGGCATCGCACCATCGCCCCGGGCGAGGGTGAGATCACTTCACGGGAGATCGCCGAGGCGGCGCTCGCGGGCCGGCTGCAGGCGGACGGTTTTGTTGGTCGGTACGCCGGTACGAACGCCTCGCTGACCATCGAGGCGATGACTGTGCCGACCCGGCTGTATGATGCTCCGCTACCCGTTGTCGCGGCTTATCTGCGCAGCCTGTTCCAGGCCGATGGCTACGTGTCCCGCCGGGAGCGCTCGACGCTGATCGGGCTGGACATGATTAGCGAGGGCCTCATTCGCGGGGTGCAGGGTTTGCTCGCCCGGTTCGGCATCTTCGCGCGGGTACGCCGCGAGGCGGATCCGCGACCCGACCGCCACGACCTCTGGAGCCTGGGCATTCAGAACGCCGGTGACCGGCGGACGTTCGCGGACGAGATCGGCTTCCTCGATCCGGTGAAGGCCGCGAAGCTGGAGACGTCGTTCGATCAGCCCGGCCAGGCCGCGAAGCCGGTGAAGCGGTTGCAGATCGAGCGTATTGAGCCGCGCGGGCCGATGCCGGTCTACGACATCCAGACCGACAGCGGCGAGTACCTCTCCGCCGGCCTCCGTGTGCACAACTGCTTCATCCTCTCCGTGGACGACACCATGGAGTCGATCCTGAACTGGTACCGGGAAGAGGGGCTGATCTTCAAGGGGGGTTCCGGGGCCGGGCTCAACCTGTCCCGCATCCGGTCCTCGAAGGAGCTGCTGTCCTCCGGGGGCACCGCCTCCGGGCCGGTGAGCTTCATGCGCGGCGCCGACGCCTCGGCGGGTACGATCAAGTCTGGTGGCGCGACCCGGCGGGCGGCGAAGATGGTCGTGCTCGACGTCGATCATCCCGACATCGTCGAGTTCGTGGAGACGAAGGCCCGGGAAGAAGCCAAGATCCGGGCGTTGCGGGACGCCGGCTTCGACATGGACCTCGGCGGGCGTGACATCGCCTCCGTGCAATACCAGAACGCCAACAACTCCGTCCGGGTGACCGACGAGTTCATGCGGGCGGTCGTCGACGGCGGCGGCTTCGACCTGCGGGCCCGCCTCGACGGCCGCGTCCTGGAGACGGTGGACGCCCGCGGGCTGTTCCACACGATCGCCGAGGCCGCGTGGGCCTGCGCCGATCCCGGCATCCAGTACGACGGAACGATCAACGACTGGCACACCTGCCCCGAGAGCGGCCGGATCAGCGCCTCCAACCCGTGCAGCGAGTACGTGCACCTGGACAACTCCAGCTGCAACCTGGCCTCGCTGAACCTGCTGAAGTTCCTGCGCCCGGACCGCAGCTTCGACGCCGAGGCGTTCGTCGCGGCGGTCGAGTTGATCATTACCGCGATGGACATCTCGATCTGCTTCGCCGACTTCCCGACACCGGAGATCACCAGGGTCAGCCGGGCCTACCGGCAGCTCGGCATCGGCTACGCCAACCTCGGTGCCCTGCTGATGGCCAGCGCCCGGGCCTACGACTCGGACGGCGGCCGGGCGCTGGCCGCATCGATCACCTCGCTGATGACGGCCACCGCCTACCGGCGCTCCGCCGAACTCGCCGGGATCGTCGGCGCCTACGACGGCTTCGCCCGCAACGCGGACGCGCACCGGCGGGTGATGCGCAAGCATGCCGCCGCGAACGACGCGGTGCGCAGCGTGCACGCCGAGGACTCCCGGATCCTCGCCGCCGCGTCCCGGGAATGGGCCCGGGCGCAGACCGTCGGCGAGAAGCACGGATGGCGCAACGCGCAGGCCAGCCTGCTCCCCCCGACGGGCACGATCGGTCTGGCGATGGACTGCGACACCACCGGCATCGAGCCGGACCTCGCCCTGGTGAAGATGAAGAAGCTGGTCGGCGGCGCCAGCATGAGGATTGTGAACCAGACGGTCCCGGCGGCCCTGCAGGCGCTCGGCTACCCCGAGGAGACCATCGAGGCGACCGTCGAGTACATCGCCGAGCACGGGCACGTCATCGACGCTCCCGGCCTGCGTCCGGAGCACTACGAGGTGTTCGACTGCGCCATCGGGGAGCGCGCGATCTCCCCGATGGGCCATGTCCGCATGATGGCCGCGGTACAGCCGTTCCTCTCCGGCGCGATCTCGAAGACGGTGAACATGCCGTCGACCGCCACGGTCGCCGAGGTCGAGCAGATCTACCTGGAGGGGTGGCGGCTGGGTCTGAAGGCCCTCGCCATCTACCGGGACAACTGCAAGGTCGGCCAGCCGCTGACCGACGTCAAGGGGGCGAAGCAGGCCGCCGAGCTGGCCGCCACCCGGACCGGTACGGGAGTCGGGGCCGGCACGGGAGTCGGGGCCGGCACGGGAGACGCGGTCGGGACCGCCGGCTCCGTCGGACCTGCCCCGGTGGAGGTCGAGTACCGGCCGGTGCGCCGCCGGCTGCCGAAGACCCGCCCGTCGCGGACGGTGTCCTTCTCCGTCGGTGGGGCCGAGGGTTATCTGACCGCCGGTTCCTACCCGGACGACGGTCTCGGTGAGGTCTTCATCAAGATGTCGAAGCAGGGGTCCACCCTGGCGGGCGTGATGGACGCGTTCGCGATCGCCATCTCGATCGGCCTGCAGTACGGCGTGCCGCTGGAGGCGTACGTCAGCAAGTTCATCAACATGCGGTTCGAGCCGGCTGGGATGACCGATGACCCGGACGTGCGGATCGCCCAGTCGATCATGGATTATCTGTTCCGTCGCCTCGCGCTCGACTATCTCGACGCCGATCAGCGGGCCGAACTCGGCATCTCGACCGCGGCCGACCGGGCCCGTCGGGTCGCGGGTCAGTACGGTCCAGCGCCGGCGGTGGAGGCCGCGCGATCGGCGCAGCCCGCCGGGATCGACGGCCCGGCCGGATCCCAGGGGGCCGCGGTGACCGGATCCTCGGCTTCCGTCGCCGATCGGGGTGACCCGGGCGTCCCGCCCGGTCCGGCGGTAGGGAACGGCCCGGCGTACGTGGCACGGGAGTTGCGGCTGGCACCGCCCGGCGAGTCGCTCGTCGCGCAGACCGTGGTCGATGCTCCGCTCTGCTTCACCTGCGGGGTGACCATGCGGCCAGCTGGTAGCTGCTACGTCTGTGAGCAGTGCGGTTCGACCAGCGGCTGCAGCTAGGCGTCGCGGCGGCCGGTCCGACCGGGTGCCCGATGCGCATCGGGCACCCGGTCGGACCGGCCGCCTGCTCCGCATCGGGTCCCTGCTCCGAGACAGTGCTCGGCGGTGTGGCTCAGTGCTCGGCGGCGAGGAGGTCGACCAGGAGCGCCGCGGTCCAGGAGAACCGGTTGCTGCCCGCGCCGGAACCGTCGAGGGGTGAGTAGTACTCGAACATCGCCCCGGACGATGCGATCATGTCGATCGTGTTCTGGCGCAGGTTCTCCGCGGCGTCGAGCCGACCGTAACGCTCCAGCCCGTCGGCAATCAGCCAGTTCATGTTGACCCAGACGGGACCCTGCCAGTAACACCGGGGAAGGAAGCCCGGGTCGTCGAGCGGCACGCTCGCGATGCCGAACCGGGACCAGTAGCGCGGTGAGGTGAGCGTCTTGACCATCTCGTCGACCCGGTCCTCGGGCACGACCCCGGCATAGAGCGGCAGGAACCCCGAGATCGTCTCGTGGCGCAGCAGCGTTCCCGTCCGGAAGTCGCGGCTGTAGTAGGTGCCGTCGGCGTGGAGCCGCTCGATCGCCTCGCGCGTCCTGTGCATGGACCGCCACAGCCAGGCGGGGATGGTCTGGCCGATCTCGGCGGCGATGGCGGTGAGGTGCTCGTTGGCCCGGATGAGGATCGCGTTGAAGGCGACGTCCTGGACGAGGGGGACGATGCTCCGACGGATCTCGCGGAAGTTGTAGTGCGCCCGCCGCAGCTCACGCACGATCCGGTAGAGCGTGAACAGGTCTCCCGAGGTGAGCCGCTCGTCGGGGGGGACCTCCTTGGCATCGCGCCGCAGCGCGTCGCCGCCGTTGATCCGGCGCAGTGCCCGCACTCCCAGCGGAGCCGCCGGCCTGGTGATCTCCATCCAGGCCGGCGTGTTGTCCATCCCCGACTCCCAGGAGTGGACCAGGGTGACGAGACCGTCGTCGTCGGGGTCGCGTTCGAGGTAGAGCCACGTGTGGAAGCGCAGCAGGCCGGGGAACAACGCGCGGTAGAAGGCGTCGCGGGCGGATGGCGTCATCATGGCGGCGATCCGGACGGCGGCTTCGGCGATCATCGGCGGCTGGGTGACCCCCGTGCTCTGCACTCCGCCGGCGGTCGTGGTCACCTGGTCGCAGCGCCAGCGCTGCGGACCGGCGTGGTAGAAGTCCGAGGTCTCCGCGAAGATCACGTGGGGGATCATGCCGTTCGGCCACTGGCCTCGCAGCAGCGAGAGGACCTCCTTGGCGGCCCGTCCCGGGTCGAGACGGCGCAGTCCGATCGCGATGAAGCAGCTGTCCCAGAGCCACTGGTGCGGGTAGAGCGTCGGGGAGGGCCGGGTGATGTCGCCGAGGTCGTTGTCTCGTAGCACGTCGATCGCGGTTTCCCGTAGTGCCGCCAGGTCTGCGGGAAGGCTGGGGACGGACATCGTGTGAGAGTAGCGGTTACACGCTGTGCACAGAGGCAGGGTCCGTCGGGTGTGGCCCGCCTAACGGAATCGCCGTTCTCGAGCGCCTCGGCGTCGGGGTGGCGTCGGGGTGGTGTCGGCGGCGGCGCCCGCGTCGGCCCGCCGGTCGTTCCGTCCCGGTGGAGAGCCCGGGTCCGGGCCGGGTCGCGGGTGTCGGCTTGCCGACTACCGTTACGGGTTAGCACCGACCGGTGATCGTCAGAAAATATGGCACGGATGATGGAACGCAAAAAACTTCTACAGTAAGTAGTGGATCTGTTGCTTACAGTTGACGCTGGCCTGATCCGCAGGGTGCTCGGCCACCAGAGAAGCTCAGGAGAGTCCGCGGTTCGCGCCACAGGGTGGAATCTGCCAGGTAGTCTTCGCGGCAGCGAGTGCAGCGTCTCGAGGGCTAGGGTCTACACTGCTTGGTAGGCCCGGCGATCGCTGATGTCCGGGTGTGCCTGCACGGGGAATGGTTCCGCGTCTTCGTTCGTTACCTCCCACGTGCACAGAACGAGACGACCCACCCGCACCGACCATCGGATTTGCCACTGATGACGCTGCCTGCTCTGGAACTTGCCGAGCGCACCGACGACAACCGCCCGCGTAGCCCGCGGCGTGCTCGTCGGGCCGCTCCTCCTGTCCGCACCGCTCCCAGCCGTTCGCTGGCCGCTGTTCCCGACGATACCGACGAGCTCGATGTGAGCGCGGTGGCCGAGGTCATCGCCCGTGGTCGCGAGGCCGGCGAGATCAGCCGCTCCGAGTTGCGTGACGCGCTCGAGTCCGCGGACATCGGTATTGAACTGTTGCCCGCTCTCATCGCGCGCCTCAACGCCGTTGGCATCGAACTCCTTGACGAGGAGGATGCGAGCGACGACGCCACCGCCGCCAGCCGGTCCACCGCCGAACACGCGGGTACCGCCGACCTCGTGCGCATGTACCTGCGCGAGATCGGCAAGGTGCCGCTGCTCAACGCCGCCCAGGAGGTCGAACTCTCCAAGCGGGTCGAGGCGGGCCTGTTCGCTGAGTACAAGCTCGAGAGCGTCCCCGACCTGCCCGCCGATCTTCGTCGTGATCTCGGTCTGCTGGTCAAGGACGGCCATGCCGCCAAGCAGCAGCTCGTCTCGGCGAACCTGCGGCTGGTGGTCTCCGTCGCCAAGAAGTACAGCGGTCGCGGGATGACCCTGTTGGACCTGGTCCAGGAGGGCAACCTCGGTCTTATCCGCGCGGTGGAGAAGTTCGACTACGCCAAGGGCTACAAGTTCTCGACCTATGCGACCTGGTGGATCCGCCAGGCCATCGGCCGGGCGCTCGCCGATCAGGCGCGGACGATCCGCATCCCGGTCCACGTGGTCGAGCAGATTAACAAGATCACCCGGTTGCAGCGCCAGCTCGTCTCCACGCTCGGCCGTGAGCCGACCGACGAGGAGCTCGCCCTCGAGCTGGACATGCCGATCGAGCAGGTGGTGGAGCTGCGCCGGTATGCGCAGGACACCGTCAGCCTGGAGACCTCGGTCGGTGACGATGGTGACTCCGTGCTCGGTGACTTCATCGAGGACTCCGACGCGACCTCCCCGGCGGACGCCGCCTCCTACGGCGCCATGCAGGACGAGATCGAGAACGTCCTCGGTGGCCTGAGCCCGCGGGAGCGCGAGGTGATGCGGCTGCGCTTCGGTCTCGCCGACGGCAAGCAGCACACCCTCGCCGAGGTGGGCAACCGGCTCGGCCTGACCCGTGAGCGCATCCGTCAGATCGAGCGGGATACGCTTCGGGAGTTGCGCAAGCCCGCCGTCGCCGGTCGGCTGCGCGAGTTCCTCGACTGATCGATCGGGCGAGCGCACCTGCGGTCGAGTCCGCGGGGGCACGTCCACGGGTGCACGGTGCGGCACGGGTGGAAGACAAGAGTACCGCGATCATGGCGGTCACGTCATGATCGCGGGATCGATGAAAGTCGGATCTTCGTTTTTGCCGGGTGAAGATCCGACTTTGCTGTATCAAGCTCCGGGTTCGGCCTCTCCGTCGGATCCGGTGCCGGGTTCCAGCGCGGTTCCCGTCATCGGCTCCGACGCCGACCGCCGCGACCGGGCCGAGGCGGCGGCGAAGGGCAGCAGGGCATCGGGGTTGGCGACCGAGTCGAGGCTCACGGCCTTGTCCAGGGCAGTCCCGGCGAGCAGGCGCTTCACCGGTACCTCAAGCTTCTTGCCGGTGTGGGTCCGAGGGACCTCGGTGATCTCGATGATCTGGTCGGGAACGTGGCGTGGGCTGAGTTCGGCGCGCAGAACCTCGCGCAGCCGGGCGGCCACCGCCTTGGTCAGGCCGGGCTCGGTGAGGACGACGAAAAGGAGCAGCTCGCCGTGCCCGCGCTCGTCCGCGGTGTCGACCGCGAGGCTGTCGGCGATCCCGGGGACCCGCTCGACCACGCTGTAGAGCTCGCTGGTACCGATCCGGACGCCGCCGCGGTTCAACGTCGCGTCCGAACGTCCCTGGATGACGACGGCGCCGGTAGGTGTGATCCTCGCCCAGTCCCCGTGGCGCCAGACGCCAGGGTAGACGGAGAAGTAGCTCTCCCGCAGCCGGCCGCCGTCCGGGTCGGCCCAGAAGCACAGCGGCATGGACGGCATCGGCGCGGTCACGACAAGCTCACCGACCTCGTCGACGACCTCCTCGCCGGCCTCGTCGAAGACGCGCACCGCGCAGCCCAGCGCGCGCGATTCGATCTCCCCGGCCCGCACCGGCATCGTCGGCAGGCCCGCCACCAGCGCCGTGCAGACGTCGGTGCCACCGCTGATCGACGACAGCATCACGGTCGGGCCCACCGCTTCGTACACCCAGGCATAGCCGGCTGCGGATAGTGGCGATCCGGTCGATCCGACGGTGCGCAGCCTGGACAGGTCGGCGAACTCGCGCGGGACCAGCCCGGCGTCCTCGCAGGCCTGCAGGTAGCCCACGGACGTGCCCAGGCACGTGAGCTCCAGGGCCTCCGCCAGACCGAACAGGGTGCCGAGCGCCGGATAGCCGGGCGCTCCGTCGTAGAGCACGACGGTCGCGCCGACGAGCAGACCGGAGACCAGATAGTTCCACATCATCCAGCCGGTCGTGGTGAACCAGCAGAACCGGTCGTCCGGACCGAGATCGAGGTGCAACGCCAGCGACTTCAGGTGCTCCAGCAGGATGCCGCCGTGGCCGTGCACGATCGCCTTGGGGGGGCCGGTCGTGCCGGACGAGTAGAGGATCCACAGCGGCGCGTCGAAGGCGACCCGGGTGAACTCGGGCTCGGAGGTCTCCGAAGCCATCAGCTCGTCCCAGGTGAGCAGCCCCGGCAGCCCCGCGGCCCGGGCCCGGGAGAGCGCGTCCGGCCACAGGTACGGCACGATCACGCTTGCCCCGAGCCCCGGCAGGTCGCCCGCAAGCGCGGCGAGGGTGCCGAGGGCGTCGTAGCTCTTCCCGCCGTAGCTGTAGCCGTCAACGCCGATCAGGACCTTCGGGTCGATCTGGCCGAACCGCGCGCGCAGGGCCGTCGGGCCGAGTTCCGGCGAGCACGACGACCACACCGCGCCGATGCTGGCGGTGGCCAACATCCCCACCATCGCGTAGACGGTGTTCGGCAGCACGGCGCAGACCCGGTCACCCTCGGCGACACCCAGGCTCCGCAGTCCCGCCGCCGCCTTCGCCACCTGCCGGCGCAGCTCGTCCCAGGACACCACGGCCGTGGCACCGTCCTCGCGCACGGCGATGACGGCCGGGGCCGGCCCGCGCCGGGTGAGTGCGTTCTCCGCGTAGTTCACCCGGGCACCGGGAAACCAGACCGCGCCGGGCATCGCCGCGTCGGCGAGCGCCGGACCGGTGCCGCGGTCCCCCTCGACCGCGCAGAAATCCCAGATCGACTCCCAGAACGTGTTCAGGTCGGTGACAGACCACTCCCACAGGCGCGTGTCGTCGGCGAGCTCAACCCCCCGCTCGGCGGCGAGCCAGGCGCGGTAGTTGGTCACCGCGGCCTGGCTGATCCGACGGGGAGGCGGTTCCCACAGTGGCGTG
>NZ_CDWWXB010000007.1:35235-41632 GCF_977971855.1 Frankia sp. CoWAU3
CCCGTCTTCCATCGCCGCATGGTCCGGTGTCACTCGGTCTGCTGCCACGGGCACTGACCCTAGGCCATTCCGGGCAGATCTACGTGCCTCATCGATGGCCCCGGGTTTTCGTCATCGACACCACCGCTACCTCTGGGAGCGTGATCGGGCTACGGTCGACAGATGGGTGTCCCGGGCGATTCCGAGCTGCGGACCGACGGCCGTCCGCCGGTCGAGCCGCAGGCCGAGCCGACGGTCGTGGCCTGGGATCCGGTCATGGCCGGCTACGACTTCGGGCCGGCGCATCCGCTGCATCCCGTGCGGCTCGAGCTCACCATGGACCTCGCCATGAGTCTCGGTGTTCTCGACGCGCCGGGCATCCGGATCTCCAGGCCGACCCTCGCCTCCGACGACCTCATCGGCCTGATCCACGATCCGGTCTACCTGAGCGCGGTCCGCGCCGCGCCCGACCCGGCGCAGGCCAGGTTCGCGGCCCTGTTCGGCCTGGGCACGGCCGACAACCCGATCTTCGAACAGATGCACGAGGCCGCCGCACTCATCGCCGGTGGCACGATCGAGGCGGCACGGGCGGTGTGGAGCGGGCCGCCGCGGCACGCCGTGTCGATCGCCGGCGGGCTGCATCACGCGATGCCGGGAATGGCGAGCGGATTCTGCATCTACAACGACCCGGCGATCGCGATCGCCTGGTTGCTCTCCGCCGGAGCCACCAGAGTGGCGTACGTCGACGTGGACGTGCATCACGGCGACGGCGTGCAGACGGCGTTCTACGACGATCCGCGGGTGCTCACCATCTCCCTGCACCAGACGGGGAGCACCCTCTTCCCGGGCACCGGATTCCCGACCGAGGTGGGTGCTCCCGCCGCGGAGGGCACCGCGGTGAACGTGGCGTTGCCCCCCGCCACCGGCGATGCCGGCTGGCTGCGCGCCTTCTCCGGGGTGGTGCCGGTGCTCCTGCGGTCCTTCCGGCCGCAGGTGCTGGTGACCCAGCACGGCTGCGACACGCACGCCTTCGACCCGCTGGCCGATCTGGCGCTGTCGGTGGACGGCCAACGGGCCTCCTACGACCTGCTGCACGCGCTGGCCCACGAGGTCTGCGACGGACGCTGGCTGGCCTGCGGCGGTGGCGGGTACGCGCTGGACACGGTCGTGCCGCGGGCCTGGACGCAGCTGCTGGCGATCGCCGGCCACGTGCCCCTGGATGCCGGCCGCGCTCTGCCGGAGGACTGGCGCTCCGCGGCGCCGGGACGGGTGCGGGCGGCGACCGGGCAGAAGCCCGTCGGAGCCGCCGCCATGCCCCGGACGCTCGGGGACGGGGTGAGTGTCCGGTATCGTCCCTGGGACGCGGGAGAGGGAGACCCCGACGATCCGTTGGACCGGACGGTGGCGGCGACCCGGCGTCAGGTGCTGCCGTTGCACGGCCTCGACCCCACCGTCGACCGCTGAGCACTGCGTGCGAGCTGAGCACTGCGTGAGAACCGGGTGAGCGCCGCGTGAGCACCGAGCCTCCGGTCGTCTATCCGGCCGAGTGGGAGGCCGACGTCATCCTCAGCGACGGCGGCACCGCCCACATCCGCCCGATCCTGCCGACGGACGGCCCGCTGTTGCGGACCTTCTGGACCCGGCTGTCGACCCAGTCGATCTACTTCCGGTTCTTCGCCGTGCGCCGTGCCCTGAGCGACGCCGACATCCACCGGATGACGACGGTGGACCAGCGGCTGCGCGGCGCCATCGTCGCGATGATCGGCGACGACCTGGTCGCGGTCTCCCGCTGGGAGAGCACCGCCGCACGGCCGACCGAGGCGGAGGTCGCCTTCCTGGTGGAGGACGCCCAGCAGGGACGAGGACTGGGTTCGGTGCTGCTGGAGCATCTTGCCGCCGCGGCCTGGGACCGTGGGATCCGCCGCTTCGACGCCGACGTGCTCGGGGAGAACCAGCAGATGATCCGGGTCTTCCTCGATGCCGGTTACACGGTCTCGAGGACCTGGGACTCGGGCGCGGTCCGGCTGTCCTTCGAGATCACCCCCACCCAGAGGTCGGTCGGGGTGATGCGGGCCCGGGAGCACCATGCCGAGGCCGCCTCGATCGGTCGGCTGCTGCATCCGCGCGCGATCGCCGTCATCGGTGCGGGGCGGTCTGCCGCGTCCGTGGGCAACGCGGTCCTGCGTCACCTGCTCGCCGGCGGTTTCGACGGCCCCGTCTACCCGGTGAACCCGGCGGCGGCCGCGGCCGGCGGCGCGGTGGCGTCGATCCAGGCCTACGCCGGCATCGAGGACGTGCCGCGTCCGGTCGACCTGGCCGTGGTGTGCGTGCCGCCCGCGCAGGTGCCCGACGTCGTCGCCGCCTGCGGGCGGGCGGGAGTCTGGGGGCTGGTCGTCCTCACCGACCAGCGTGACGCCGCCGCGGACGCGGCCCTGGTGGCCGAGGCCCGGGCGGATGGCATGCGGGTGGTCGGCCCGGCGAGCATGGGCATCCAGAATCCGGCGGCGGGGTTGAACGCCTCGATGGTGCCCCGGATGCCCCGGGCCGGCCGCATCGGCTGCTACTCCCAGTCGGGTCCGTTCGGCGGGGCCATCCTGGCGGCGGCGGCCGCGCGCGGGGTCGGTCTGTCGGTCTTCGTCTCCGCTGGGGACCGGGCCGACGTGAGCGGCAATGACCTGCTCCAGTACTGGGAGGAGGACCCCGAGACCGACGCGGTGATCATGCATCTGGAGACCTTCGGTAACCCCCGCAAGTTCGCCCGGCTGGCCCGACGGGTGGGTCGGCGTAAACCGGTGATCGTCGTGTACTCCGGCCGTTCGGCCCTTGACGACGCGCTTCTGCGGCAGGCCGGGGTGATCGGCGTCGACCAGGTCTCCCAGGCGTTCGACGTCGCGCTGCTGCTCACCACGCAGCCGCTGCCCGCGGGCGGTCGGGTCGCCGTCGTCGGCGACTCCCGTGCCCTGGTCCGGCTGACGGCCCGCGCCGCCGACGCGGCCGGGCTCAGGGTCGAGGAGGTGCTCCTCCCGGTTGGCAGCTCCCCCGGGGACCTCACCCGGGCGTTGACCTCCGCCGCGGACCGGGCGGATGCGCTGATCGCCACGCTGGTCCGGCTGCCGCCCTCCCCGGCCGGGCCGATCGCGGTGGACGCCGTCGCGGCTGCCGCGACCATCGAGATCCCGGTTCTCGCCGTAGTGCAGGGGGTCGAGATGCCCGGCGAGCTCGCTGGCATCCCGGCCTATTCGTCGCCGGAGGCTGCCGTCGCCGCGCTGCGCCGGGTGGTGGGCTACGCCCAGTGGTGGGCGCGCCCGATCGGCACCGTGCCGACGACGACGGTGCGAGCAGACGAGGCGCGTTCGCTCGTCGCCGGACTCACCGGTCGCCTTCCGGAGGATCGGGCTGCCGCCCTGCTGGACTGCTACGGCGTCACGGTGGAGCCGGCCATCCTGGCGACGTCCCCGCGCCGGGCCGTCGAGGCGGCGGGCCAGCGCGGCTATCCGGCGGCGCTCAAGGCGCGGTCGCGGCCCTACCGGCATCGTCCGGACCTGCGCGGTCAGCGTCTCGACCTGCCTGACGCGGCAGCCGTGCGGGCGGCATGGGCGTCGCTGCGCTCCCAGCTCGGGGCGGAGGTGCCGATTGTCGTCCAGCGGATGGCCCCGGTCGGCGTGTCGGTGGTTGTCGGTTCCGAGGAGCATCCCCGGTACGGTCCCCTGGTCTCGTTCGGCCTCTCGGGCCCCGCGACCGAGCTGCTGGAGGACCGCGCACATCACATCCTTCCCCTCACCGACGTTGACGCGGCGCGCCTCGTGCGCTCGGTGCGGGCGGCGCCGCTGCTGCTGGGATACCTCGGCTCGACGCCGGTCGACATCGCCGCGCTGGAGGACCTGCTCCTCAGGATCGCCCGGCTCGCCGACGACGTGCCGGAGGTGGTTCATCTCACGTTGGATCCAGTGATCGTGTCGACCGGGCGGGTGACCGTGCTGTCCGTGGAGATCGTTGCTGGACCGCCGGCGCCCCGCGCGGACGTCGGACCCCGGCGGTTCTGGACACCGAACCGCCCGACTCCGGACGGGGCGACTATCCGGGGTGGTTCAGCACAACATGCGCACGCCGTCCACAATCGTTTCCCATGACGTCGCCGCACTCCGCGCAGCCGCCCGTCTGGCCCGCTTCCGGCGCATTCCCGATGCTCTCCCCTGATTCTGCGGGAGTTGCCGGGACGCCTGGTACCCCCGTAGAGGGGATGCCTGGGCAGGCGTCTCTCGTGCCGATGTACCGGCCGGCGAACGTCGGGCTGTCGGAGGCGCTGCCGGGGGACCTCGGGTCGGTGGATCTGGGGTCGGTGGATCTGGGGTCGGTGGACGCGGGTCCCGCGGGTACGCGCTTCTCCATGAGCCCCCCGGGATCCGCCTCCCCGTCATCGGGCGTTGTTCCGTCCGGCCAGGGGGATGTCTCCCCGGGACCGAATCCGGTCACCCGATCCCAAGGGGGGCCGTCGGCTGGCCCACACACCAACCCCGCCCCACGCGCGCATCCCGGCCCGAAGCACGCTCCCGGCCCGGAGACCGGCCCCCGTCAGGACCGGGGAGCCGACCCCGAGCTACCCGAGGGCTGGCCCATGGTCGCCCGGCCGGCCGCTTCGGCCGTGACCGCCGAGCCGGTCATGCGGGACGTCATCGACGGCACCGAGCCGCGCCGCGCGCCGGAGGCGCCAGGGATGCGCCGGTCCGATCCGGCGGGGCTGCCGGGGCGTGTCCGGTCCGCTTTCCCCCCGCCCGGACACGCCCCGGGAACCGACCCCGCGGCCACATTCGTGATGCTGGACGCGCTGTTCGCGTGGGCCCCGGTCGGTCTCGCCCTGCTCGACCGGGCCGGGCGGTTCCTGCGGGTCAACGACACACTCGCCCGGTTCGACCGCCGGCCGGTCCACGAGCACCTCGGCCGTACCGTCTCCGAGCTCCTCGGCGACACCGGCCAGGAACTCGACGCTCTGCTGGCACGGGTGCTGCGCACCGGCGAGCCGGTGGTGGACCTGGAGGTCATGGTCGCCACCGATGGTTCCGGGCCGCCGCAGACGTGGCTCGCCAGCTGGTATCCGGTGAACGACCCTCAGGTCGGGCTGGTGGGCGTGGCGTTCATCGCGATCGACGCCAGCGGGACGCGGGCGGTCGAGGGGGAGCGGGCGCGGGCCGACGCACGTTACCTCGGCCTCGTGGACGCCGCCGCGGTGGACGTGTTCCACGCCGAAGGCGACGGGGCACTCGATGCCGATCTGCCCCGCCTGCGGGCCTTCACCGGGCGGCATCCGGCGGAGCTGGCCGGGTTCGGCTGGCTCGGCGTGGTCCATCCCGACGACCGGGAGCGGGTCGGGCGCGCCTGGCACGGGGCGATCGAGCACGGTGAGACCTTCGAGGCCGAGTTCCGGATCTCCGGTGGCGGAGGCGACCGCACCGCCATACGGGTGGTCGAGGCCCGCATCGTTCCCATGCCGGCGGCCGGTCGGCCGAACAGCCGGCCCGGCGAGTGGCTCGGGGTGATCCGCGACCTCACCGAGGTACGCGCTGCCGAGGCCGACCGGGCCACGGCCGACCAGCGGGCCCGGATCGCGACGGAACGGGCCGAACAGACCGCGACGTTGGCCGTGGCGCTCGCCCGGACCCTGACCGTGGACGACGTCGTCGCCACCGTCCTCGACGTCGGGGGGCGGATGGCCGGGGCCGCCGGCCGGGGCGTCGCGCTCGTGGACGAGGCGCACGACCGGCTGCTCTTCCACGCCCCGCCGGGTCCCGCCGACGGCCTCGCCAGCTGGTCGGAGGTGGCGCTGGGGGCGGTACATCCGGTGGCGGAGGTCATGCGGGGCGGTCGTGCGCTGTTTCTCGTCGACCGCGACGAGCTGCTCGCCCGCTGGCCGGTGCCGGAGGTCGCCGACGTCGCCGCCGCGGCGGGTGAGCATGCCTGGGCGATGCTGCCGCTGGCCGTCGGGGGCGGCGCCCCCTTCGGCGTGGTGACCTTCGGGTTCCGCCAGGCGCGGGAGTTCACCGCCGCTGATCAGGCGTCCCTCATCGCGATCGCCGACGCCTGCGCGCAGGCCCTGGAACGGGCCACCGGCTACGAACAGCTCGCCGCCGACGCCGCGCGCGGTCATCGGACCCTGGCTGCGACGCGCGAGGCGCAGGCCGCCCTGGCACTCGCCGATCGACGCCTTCAGCTGCTGGGGCGAGCTACCGGGATCGTGGCCGCGGCCGTGGAGCCTCCCGCCGCCCTGCGCTCCCTGGCCGCGTTGATCGTCTCGGAGGTCGCCGACCTGTGTGTTGTCCAGCTCGTCACTGGCACACCCGCTCCCGTCCCGGCGTCCTGGAGCGCTGCCGCGGCGTCCGTCCGGGACGGGGCTGCGGCCGGGGATAAGGCCGGGGCCGGGGAG
>NZ_CDWWXB010000008.1:0-2711 GCF_977971855.1 Frankia sp. CoWAU3
GGGGTCCCCGCACCGCGGGGAAGCCGCCGTGCCGGGGGGATGGGCTCGTAGGACGAGCACGCTGTGGCCCAGCACGGTCAGGGACTCGCCGCCGACGTAGCTGGTTCCCGGTACCGCGACGGTCGCCGGGAATCCGGCGAGATCGTCGTCGGCGGTATTGAGCAGCAGGTCGTGGCGGGCCGCCCAGGGAGCACCGGGCAGGGTGACGACGGTGTCGCCGCGATCCGGATGGAACACGTACACCAGGCCAGCGCCGTGGGCCGGTAGATCGTGCGTTCCCCGCCCGCCGGCAGGATCCTCATCCACGAAGCCGGCGGCGACAGGGCCGCCGGCGACATGGGCCACGAGCGTCGCGACCCGCGGGGCGTTCCAGTCCGCCACCGACATCACCGCCCCGTCCGCACGGAACCAGGTGATGTCCGCGAGTCGCCCGGGTGCCGACTGGCCGCCGTGGAAGAACCGCCCCCGGCGCAGCACGGGTTCGGCGGAACGCAGTGCCGCCAACCCGCCCACCAGCCGACACAGCGCCGGGTCGGGGCCGGCCGGGTCGGGGTAGGCGTGGTCCGGCTCCGTGACGTCCTCCGGTCCGGTGACGTCCTCCGGCCCCACGAGGTCGGTCGGCCAGTCGAGCCAGGACACCGCGTTGTCCTGGCAGTAGGCGTTGTTGTTGCCGCCCTGCGAGTGACCGAACTCGTCGCCGGCGAGCAGCATCGGGACGCCCGTGGACAGCAGCAGTGTCGTGATCAGTCCCCGGCGCACCCGGCGGCGGATGGTCAGGATCGCCGGGTCGTCGGTCGCACCCTCCACCCCGTAGTTCGCCGAGCGGTTGTCCGCCTCGCCGTCCCGGTTGCCCTCGCCGTTGTCCTCGTTGTGCTTCTCGTTGTAGGAGACCAGGTCTGCCAGGGGAAAACCGTCGTGGGCGGTGACGAAGTTGATCGATGCCCAGGGGCGCCGGCCGCCGTGCTCGAACAGGTCCGACGAGCCGGACACCCGATAGCCCAGATCGGCGACGCCGCTGGTGTGCCTGTTCCACACGTCGCGCACGGTGTCGCGGAACCGCCCGTTCCACTCCGCCCAGGGGGCCGGGAACCCCCCCGCACCTGGTATCCGCCCCAGCCGACGTCCCACGGCTCGGCGATCAGCTTCACCGTGGCGAGGATCGGGTCGGCGTGGATGGCGGTCAGCAGGCTTGCCGCGGGGTCGAAGGCGTCGGGATTGCGGGCGAGCGCGGTGGCGAGATCGAACCGGAACCCGTCGACGCCCATCTCCGTCACCCAGTACCGCAGCGAGTCGCAGATCAGCCGCACGACGTGCGGTGAGGACGTGTTGAGGGTGTTGCCGCAGCCGGTCACGTCACGGTAGCGCCGGGGATCCATCGGCTCTACCCGGTAATAGGTCGTGTTGTCCAGGCCACGCAGGGACAGCGTCGGGCCCCGCTCGCTGCCCTCGGCGCTGTGGTTGTAGACGACGTCGAGTATCATCTCGATGCCGGCGGCGTGCAGGGCTGCGACCATCGCCTGGAATTCGCCGATCGGATCGTCGGTGGCCGCGTACCCGGCATGAGGGGCGAAGAAGGCCAGGGTGTTGTAGGCCCAGTAGTTGATTTTTCCGCGCTCGAGCAGGGCCGGTTCGGAGACCGAGGCGTGCACCGGCAGCAGTTCGACCGCGGTGACGCCGAGCCGGCGCAGGTGCGCCAGGACGCTCGGGTGGCCGAGCCCGGCGTACGTCCCGCGTAACCGTGGCGGCAGGCCCGGGTGACGTTTCGTGAGCCCGCGTACGTGCGCCTCGTAGATGATCGTGTCCGACCAGGGGATGGTAGGCCGGTTGTCCGCCGGATGTACGCCGTGACCCGTCAAACCGCCACTCCCGGATCTGGGGTCCCCGATCTCGGAGTCCCCGAATCCGGAATCCCCGAATCCGGAATCCCTGGTCCCGGCGGGGCCCCGCTGCGCCCGTCCGGGCCCGGTCACGACGCAGCGAGGCACGAAAGGTGCGGAGTCCCGCGGGTCCGGTTCGAAGCCGTAGGGGTCGCCACCACCGAACCCGTAGATCGCCGGGTCCGTGCGCAGCGTCCCGGCTACCGATCGGGCGTAGGGGTCGACCAGCAGCTTCGCCGGGTTGTACCGCTGGCCCCGCTCCGGGTCATAGGGACCGTGTGCCCGCAGGCCGTAACGCTGACCGGGGCGGACGCCAGCCAGATAGCCGTGCCACACCCCGCCGTCACGCTCCGGAAGTCGATGGCGTGTCTCGCGGCCGTCGGCATCGAACAGGCAGAAGTCGACCGCCTCGGCCCCGGGGGCGACGACGGCGATGTTCACCCCGGACCCATCCCAGGTCACGCCCAGTGGCACCGCGCACCCCGGCGCGAGCCCGGAGGCGGTCGGCGCCGGTACGCCCGGGGATGCCGGTATGTCCGGTGAGACTGTGGTCTTCACGGTGTCGGACACCTTGGCGACGCTAACCGATCCCCTTTTCCGGAGCACGGGAAACACGGTGG
Source organism: Frankia sp. CoWAU3 (assembly GCF_977971855.1). NCBI lineage: Bacteria > Bacillati > Actinomycetota > Actinomycetes > Frankiales > Frankiaceae > Frankia > Frankia sp. CoWAU3. The sequence continues at coordinate 2,498 of NZ_CDWWXB010000008.1, forward strand.
CCGTGGAACAGGCCGGGGATGACGTCAAAAGAAGGGGGGCGGCTGCGCCGACGATGACCCCTGCCAGGGCCCGGGGGTGGCGTGGATAGTTGCTCGCCAGTCTCCGAAGGCGAGCTTGATCGTGCCGTCGTCGAGGATCCTCGCGCGTGCTCCACTGGGCCGCGGGGGCGCAGGCCGCCCGGCGCCAGTCCAACGGCGCGCCCACCGGGGTGCC
>NZ_CDWWXB010000008.1:3215-4736 GCF_977971855.1 Frankia sp. CoWAU3
CCGGCACCCCGGGGACGAGCCAGGGGCGCAGGGACCTCGCGGGCGGGGAGGGTGGCCACCATCGCCGGCCAATACACCTACTACCTCGCCCGTCTCGGTTACCACACAGGCAACCGTGATCTAGCATCAAGGTTCGCGACAGTCGCCGAGCAGTACGCCGCCCACGCGGGAGATGCACTGCTCGGCGGCAGTATCGCCGGCCCCCGATCGTGCATCGCCTTCAACGCCGGCCGCTACACGGAGGCCGCGGGGGTCGCCCGGAACGCAATCCGCAACCCGGATGCAGACCCGTATGTTCTGCCCCGTCTTGCCGCGTATGCGGCATGCGCCGAAGGTGCCGGCGGACAGCCGGGGCGCGCCCGAGAAGCGATTCACCTCATGAACGACGCGCCCCTGCCTGTGGAACGCCTCGCAGGCGCGGGCCTGTTCGACGCTACAGAACGGCTTCTCTACACCGCGTTGGCCCTCTCCGGGATCGGAGATCCAGGCGCCACCTCGCTCGCCCAGGCCACGGTCGACAGCTACCAGCCCGAGCACGTGGAGGGCCTCGGCCTGACCTGGTGTGCGCTCGCGCTGTCTCTCCGACCGGCCGACCCAGGGCAGGCCGCGCACGCGGCTACGACGGCCCTAGCCGTGACGGAGGAGTGGCCTGCCTCGACCGTACTGGCCCGCGCGACCAGGGTGCACGCCGACCTGACCAAGAGCCATCGGAGTCTTCCCGAAGTTCAGGAGCTCGGGCGCCGGCTGGTGGCCTGCAACAAGTGCCGGCGTCGCCGTGGCGCCCAGTTGCATGCCACAGGCAGCGTCGAGCGGGTGCCAGAGCGGGGGACGTGCCCGCATGGCAGGCCGCTGCGGAAAATCTGGGCGCCTGGGTTCGGGCCGGGCTCCGGGCCGCCGCCGCCCGGCACACCAGAAGAACGGCGCCAAGGCCCGGTCTGAACGGGCCCGGAAGTCGCGCGAGGAGGTTCAGCGACTCCCGGCAGCGATCTCGGCCCGGACCCGCGCGACGAACGCCGCCAGCACCTGTTCGCCCGCGAGCACCCCGGCCGCGGCGGTGACGGTGACATTCGGGCCCGACCAGCCCAGTTCGTGCAGCTCACCGTGGGCCGGACGGACGGCGTGGTCGGCCGCCGCGAGCATCGGGACGTCGAGCACGGAGTCCCCCGCGGCCAGCAGCCGGGCGGTACCGGCACGGCGGGCGACCTCGGCCACCGCGCGCTGCTTGGTCAGGACCGACGGGACAAAGTACACCTTCCGCCCCTGCACCGACATCGCCCAGCCCGCAGCCCGCGCCGTCTCGGCCTCCCCGGTCAGGTCGGGAATGCCGGCGCGGTCGTGGGCGACGAGGTAGACGAACAACCCGTCGGCGACCCGCACGAGCCGGGCCCAGCCGCCGGCGGCGGACCGCTCGGCGAGCGCCACCATCTCCGCCAGGGGGGCGCAGGCGGCGGCGGCCTCGGCCGCCACGCCCGCCGCCCAGGCCGGATCGGGGACCCCGTCGACCAGCAGGTGCCCGCCGTT
>NZ_CDWWXB010000008.1:5140-12620 GCF_977971855.1 Frankia sp. CoWAU3
CCAGTGCCAGCACGTGCGCCAGCTCGTCGAGCCGGTCGGGGGCGATGAGGATGCGCCAGGGCACCCGGCGCAGCAGGACCCGGGTCGTCTCCCCCACCCCCGGCTTCACCATGACCACGTCGGGGATGTCGAACGCGGCCGCGATGCGCTCCACCGCCGCCCAGCCCGCCCAGGTCGGACTGCGGTCGGCCGCCCACAGCCGCGGCCAGGTCTCGGCGACCTCGTCGGCCACCTCGGGGAAGTGGGCCGCCACCGTCTCGACGAAGTGCCGGGACAGATCGTGCGCCGCGAGTTCGGCGTAGTACTTCGCACCGTGGAAGTCATCCGGGCCGATGTGCTCGGCGTTGAGGACGGTCCGGCTGACCAGCCCGCTCACCGTCGAGTTCAGGCAGGCGCTCGGGATGAGGAAGTCGTCGCGGGTCCCGTAGAGCGGCACGCACCGAGCCGGGTCGGCCAGCACGGCGAGGGTGTCGTCCAGCCCGAGCCGGGCCACCGCGTCGGTCAGCACCCGGGTCATCACCCCCTTGCCGGTCCAGCCGTCGACGAACTGGATCACCTCCCGGTCGTGCCGGGAGGTGAGGTAGCGGATCGCGTTCAGGTCCACGCCGCGATCCTTGATCACCGAGATCGCGTAGTGCGGGGTGTCGAGCCCGTGGCGCCAGCCGTACCAGCGCCGCATCAGGATCCCCACCGGGGTACCGGCCCGGGCGATCGAGGCCAGGACCGGCTCGGGCTTGGTGACCCGTACGAGCTCCGCCACGAGGCCGGTGGCGAGCGCGACCCGGCGGGCCGACCGGTCCAGCGCCCGGTGGTAGAGCTCCAGGTAACCGGCGTCGGGCTGGTACTCGACCGGCAGGTCCTCGGAGTAGTGCCGGCCGGCCTGCATGGCCTCCTCACGGTCCTCGGTGGGCCGCTCCAGGGCGACCGCGCTCAGGTCGGTCAGCAGGAAGGTCACGTCCGCCGGATCGTATGAACCCGAGCCGACGGTGCCGGTGAGCGCGGGATCCACCGCGCCGATCCCGCTCACCGGGCGTCCCCGGGCGCACCGGTGAGCGGCCCGGCGGCGGACGGCGCACCGGTCGGTCGAGGGGACGGCCGGTAGGACGGCCGGTAGGACGGCAGCGTCAGCACCGTGACCGGAGCGCATCGGCGCAGCTGAGTAAGCATGCCGTCGAGACCGGTAGCCGCACGGGGAGAGCTCCGGTCCGCCCCCGGGGCGACGTCCGTCCCAAAGTCGACGACCGTCCCAGAACCGACGACCGGGACAGAGTCGACGACCACCACGATGTCGTCGTACATCCCGGGCCGGACGTTGTAGACGTGGCTGGCCCGACCCGGGTCGTCCGGCGCGGGGAAGGTGAGGGCGGCGCGGATGGCGTAGCCGTCGACGTCGACGGGGTGGACCGGCGAACGCGTCGTGGACTGGTAGCGGATCTCACCCGGACTCGTCCGGGCCAGCGCGTCCGCTATCCGCATCGGCGTGTACATCAGTTCCTCCGTCCCGAGCACGAGCGTGCGACCCGCGGGCCGGGTCAGCGCGGCCAGTACCGTCGCGGCGACCGGCGGCACGACCTCGTCGAGGCGGTGGCGGTCGGTCGGCGACCAGCGATGACGGCCACCGTCAGGCAGGTCGGACGGCCAGTCGGCCACCAGCCGGCGGACCGGATGGGCCACCAGCGCCCCCGTCGCCCGCGCCGCGTCCCGACCGCCCGCGCCCCCGGCGAACCGGGCGCGGATCCGCGCGGCCCGGTCCGCGATCTCGGCCGGCACGGTGACGGTGGCCGTGAGCAGGGCGACGACATCCAGCCGGACCCCGAGCTCGCCGGCGAGATCGGCGAACGCGGCCCGGGCCGCGGGCGGACGGGCGTCGAGCAGCGTGGCAACCACGTAGTGCTCGCGTGGGGCGTGGGCCTGCAGGATCCGGATCGTGCCTAGGGCGGTACGCCCGGTCGACAGCTCGTCGTCGACGAGCACGATCGGCGTGCCGCACCGCAGGATCTCGCGGTCCTCGGGCATCAGCCAATGGTGGGTCGCGTGGGAATGGGACTCCACGAACTCAAGGATCGGCGTGGCACCGGGCAGCGGCCGCCGGGTGGTGTGCAGGTAGTGGCTCGCCGGGAGACCGTCGGCGACCGCGTGCCCCAAGGCCGTCGCGGTCTCGCAGTAACCGATCACGATCGGGCCGGTCCGCGGGCCCCCGGGCTGCTCGGCCGACGAACCCTGCACCGGTGGGTCCGCAACCGGCGGGTCCGCAACCCGCTTTCCGGCCTCCTCGAAGCCGGGCAGTGCCCGGACCAGCGCGGCAACCCCGGCCCCGGCCGCGAGCGCCTCGGCCGGTGCCACCGGCAGATGCTTGCCGAGCACCCGGCTGACCAACAGGTGCGCCCGGCGTGGGTTGCGGCGCAGGGCGAGTCCCACCAGAGCGTGCAGCCCCTGGCCCGCCACGTCCGCGGTGACCTGGACATCAAGGCCCAGCGCGGTCCACAGCCACATCCCCGCGGAGGCGGCCGCTGGGCTGCGGGCGGGCACGGGCGGGTGAGGGATGGGCGCGCCGGTGGGAGCGTCCGTCCCCGCCGTCGCCGTCATCGGGCATTCCGCTGGTCGAGACGACCGTGCGTCGCAGCCAGCACCTCGACGAAGGTGTCGCCCTCGCGCAGGACACCGAACGCGCGCGCCCGGCGGATCACCGCCTCGGCCCAGGCCCGGTGCGGACGCAGTTCGTTCATCTTGTTCGCGTAGCTGCTCGGCCGTACCCCGCCGGCGTCCCCGTCGAGGACGGCCTCGGCATCGGTGTACTCCTCTTGGGTGACGACGTGCAGCGCGTGCACGGCGGGCACGTGGCTGGGGTGGATCACTGTCTTGCCGATCAGGCCGTTGGCCTTGTCCAGAACGACCTCCCGGATCAGCCGGTCAAGGTCGGCGGAGACCAGTTCGCTGCGCATCCGGATCGCATCCTCCCCGCCGTCGACGCGGTCCGCCTGCGCGAACGGGGTCACCCGCAGCGAGCTGACGAAGAGCCGTTCCGGCTGGGCGAAGTACTCCCAGACCGGTCCGGTCACGACGTGGTCACCGCCCCGCGCGCAGATGTTCACGATGTCGGCGATGCAGTCCCGGACGACAGCGATGTCGTAGATCGTCAGGTCGCGGTCACGGCGCAGCCCGAACAGCCCGCACAGGTCCGTCGCACCGAGCCGGATCGCCAGCACCTGGTCGGCGTGCTTGTCGACCAACCGCCGGACCGCCGACAACGCCTCCACCCGGGTCTCCCGGTTGATGACCTGCGGGCTCTCCAGCACCGGCATGGCCCACAGCGGGCGACCGGCCGTCTCGGAGGCCCGCAGCACCGCCTCCATCGCAGCCTCGCCGCCCTCCTCGGCGAACTTGGGCAGCACGAACCCGGCGAGACACCCGACCCCGGCCGGCCCGAGCCGGTCGACAAGATCCGGGATCTGCCCGACCGCGCGGACCCGGACGAACAGCAGCGGCATCGCGCCCGCGGCCCAGGGGGGCTCCGCCGCGAGCGCGCGCAACGCGGCGACGACGTTGTCCTCGGCTGCGGCCACCTCGGTGTCGGCGATGGAGTCCTCCAGACAGAGAACCATCGAGGTCACCCCCGCAGCGGTCTGTCTGCACACGTCCGATGCCAACCGGGGGCGCGTCCCCGGGGCGTAGAGGGTCGCGCCGAGCGCGGTGGCCAGCAGATGACGATCATCATTCACGGTGATGTCCTCCGGCGGCCGGAGGAACAGCGCGTCAACCGTCTCGGGGCCTAGAAAGGCGAAGTGGCGCAAGCAGCATTCTCCTCGTCGAAGGCAGGGGCGTCGTTCGACGAGCATCCCGAAACGGTGCGCGCCGACCGAAGCCGGCAAGATCGTGAAACGTTGCCTCTCAGCGACGGTACCTGGCGAAAGGCATCCGACGACAGCCCGCGGGAACTGACGGCCAGCCGACACACGGCGGCCATCTCGGCGCCATCTACGGGGCGCCGACCTGCGGCGCAGCGTCCGCGAGCGGCCAGCCACCAGCCGGCAGCGGGCGGCGCCCGCCGGCCTGATCAGGAACGGGAGGTCCGGGAACGGATGACCCGGGAACGGGTGGTGGGCCGCGGAAGGCTGTGTCGCCCGCGGCCCACCACTCCCGGCCGACCCTCGACCGACCCCCACTAACGCGACTAACTGGCGCCGGATCCGAAGAGCTTCTTGTACATGGCGGACGCCTTCGGGTTCTGACCGCCGTTCGTGATGGTCGAGCAGACGTTTCCGGGAGTGGGGTCGCTGAAGTAGGCGTCGTAGCCCATCACGTCGCTGGCCGCCTTGAAGGTGTCGAACATCTTCTGGATGTAGAAGGGATTGTCGCCACCGCCGTCACCGCTGCAGGAGGCCACCCCCCATTCTCCGACGCCGACCTTCTTCCCGTGCTCCCGGGCGAACCTGATCACGTAGCACAGGCCGTTGACGTCCTCGCACTGCTTGTTCCACGTCGCCTCGTCCTTCGACGGGGGGAAGTGGTCGTAGGCGTCGATGCCGACATAGTCCACGTACTCGTCGCCGGGGTAGGCGCCCCAGGGACTGTTGCCACTGGGCACCGGGGAGGCGTGCGCGTTGAAGGTCCAGTCGATCTTGACTTCGGAGTCGGTGGACCGGATGGCGGTCGCGATCTTCCGGAAACAGTCCCGGAACACCGTCGGGTCGGCGTCCGTATGCCAGTACATGAACGTTCCGTTGAACTCCCAGCCGACCCGGATGATGGAGTCCGCCCGGCCGTGCGCCACGAGGAAGCTGCCGAGCTTCTTCCATTCGGAGTCGTACTCGCCTCGGGCACAGGCGGCGTTGTCGCCCTGGCCCTTGGGGAATGTCGGCTGGCTGATCAGCAGCTTGCCCTGGAAACCCTTGAAGAGATCCACCGGCCAGGCCGGCTCCACCAGCCCGCCCCAGCCCTGGTCGCGGCTCGTGTAGACGTGGACGATGTCGTTCGGCCGGCCGCGCCAGTCACCGAACTCGACGAGCTGCGCGAGCTGATGCGACTGGAACCCCGACAGCCACGGCAGGCCCGACCTCGTCCCACCGGCGCCGGTGCCCGTCGCTCCCGTACCGGGGGTCGGTCTCGACCCGGACGGGGTCGCGGTCGGCGTTGCGGTTCTCCTGGTGGGGGCGGTCGAGCTGGCGCTCGCGGACGGCGCGGGCGAGACGGCCGGGCTCGGCGAGGTGCCCACGGACGTGTCCTGCTGCCTGGGAGACGGCGATGTCGAGGGCGCCGTCTTCACCACCGGCTCGTCGGGAAGATCCGGAGCGGCCTGGAACGCCCGGGCGGCCGCCTCCGGTCCGGTCACCTCAAGGGCGTCGGTCGCCGTGGCCGTGCCCTGGGTGGCCTTGACGTTGACGGTTCCCGCGAAATCCGCCGGCACCCGGAAGCCGAGGATGAAACGGCCGTCGGCGTCCGCCCGGGTGAGCGCGCGGCCACTGCCCGCGTCGCCCCCCGCCCGGCTGGATCCGCTCGTCGCGGATGGCGACACGGTCGGAGTCGGCGACGGTGACTTTCCCGCGGCGCGGGCCAGCGGGGTGACCGCCTGGAGGAGACCCACCACGAACATGGCTATCAGGCCGATCCGGGCTCCGGTCCGGACCCGGCGCTGGGTGTGGATCCGGCCGCTGCGGGGTCGTCGATGGGCTGAGGGAATCGGCAGGCCGACCGGAGGGGCGGGTCGGCCGCGGATGATCGAGGCCATGCTCGCGCGCTGCCTTTCGGTGTTGGCGTGACATGCTCCCGTCGGATCCCCCGGCGCGCGACGGCGGAGCATGGCCGGACCACGACCCACGATGGGGCGTCCCCTCCGAGCGGACCGCTCGCACGGCAACCGCTCAGCGCTCCACCGGACTCGACCCGTGCCTCACCAGGCGAGTCGACCGGGCACCGTCAGGTGCCCGTCCGTGAACCCGACCGTCTCCGGCCTCGCAGCCGGAACGATTCGACAGGTGCTCCACCCAGGTAACCGATACACACCTGGGCGGTACTGGGACTAGGAGTGATGAGGCCAATCGTAAACGGCGCATCCCAGCCAAGGAACAGCACCCTCATGAATACTTTCCGTAGTAGCGCATATGTTGCAGATCTGGTGCCACAAAGCCCGGGGTGGCCGCCATAAATCAACGGAAGAACAAGAAGAAATGGGCCGGAGCGGACCACGGAGAGCACATCCACCTGGGATCGCTCCGGATCATCGAATGACCAGTGCGTCGTCCGGTGGTTGGGTGATGGTCCATCCAGTCGGGTGCACCAGCGCGGGCAACAGCCGGACTCCCCAGGGCAGCTGGGCGCTGTCCAGGGTGACGTCGATGGTCCGGGTGCCGGCCTGGTCCACAGCGGCGAGCCGAGACAGCTCGTGGGCCTCCGCGGCAGCCCGCGGCGGTACGGTTCCCGGCCGCGCGAACAGGATCAGATCTCCGGCCGGACCGGTGGTGTGCACCTGCACCCGTAGGGTGCGCCGCCGCCAGCCGGCCCTGCTCACGGTGTAGGTGACAGTCGGCTGGACGGCCGGTGCCGGAGCCTGCGGCGGCGGCGACGTGGGGCTGGTGGGCGAACCCGACGTCGGGCCCGACGGCGGGCGGAGGGGGCCGGTGGCCAGGGGCTGCGGGTAAGTGCCCGTCGCCGCGGGCAACGGCACAGCACCCGTCGCCGCGGGCAACGGATAGCCCCCGGTGCGGGGCTGGGTCGGCCCACCCGGCGGCTGCATCGTGATCGGGTCGGCGACGGCACCAACCACCGGCCGGCCCGGGGCCACGCCGGCCGAGGCCACGCCGGCCGAGCCTCCCGGGCTGCTCCCGGACGCCGCCGGCATCGGGGGTGGATCAGGACGCGTCGCGGGGCGCGCCAGCACCGAGACGCCGGCCGCGACCACCCGGGCCACGCCCCCCGACCGGTACACCGGGTAGCAGGCCACGTGATAAGCCCACCCGTCCCGCGGCGCGGCGAGATGCCAGCCGCCCTTGATCTCAAGACTGGTATTGGTGACCTTGGCGCTCGCGGCGTAGGGATCATCCGGTCCGGTCGGCGGTTGGTCACGGCGCCAGAGCACCCGCGCCTCGGTGATCCCCGGTGGCAGCTGGAAGGACAGCACGATCGAGTCGCCTCGATCGTCGGCGCGCAGATCCCGCACGGGTTCGATGGCGAGGTGACGCACGGCCCGGCCGACGACGGCCGTCCCGCCATGGACCGTCAGCGGCGTGTAGATGACCTCGCCGACCTGTGCCGCCTCGCTGACCTGCCCGGAACGGCTCAGCCCCACAAGACGTGACGAATCGGTGATGGCGGCGAGCGACACGTCGCCGCCTTCCGGCCCGATGCCGATCACCGGCAGGGGCCCCGACCCCGGGCAGGGCCACGGGCCGGTGCTGGTCCCGTGAGCGGTGCTGATCGCGTGGGTGACGGCGGCGGGGACGGCCGGCGGCTGCGGCACCGGGGTCGCGTAGATCCGCACCTCCCA
>NZ_CDWWXB010000008.1:12932-19008 GCF_977971855.1 Frankia sp. CoWAU3
GGCGGTGACCGCCGTGAGGTCATGGACGGGCCGCGGGCGGGCGGCCACCTCCAGCGTCACCTCGGCCCCGGGGGTCCGGGCCGGGCGTCCCCGCGCGTCCTGGTACTCGACGAAGACGTGGTAACGATAGGTCACGCCGACGACGACATCGGTGTCGTGGAAGAGGCCGCCGGTGCCCCGCGCCCGCCGGGGCAGCTGGCTGACCGCGGCGGGCGGTGCCACCGTCCGCTCCACTGTCACGGCGGCCAGCGCCCCGCCGAGGCTCCAGTCCAGGCGGATCCCGGCGGCGGTGCGCTCGGCCCGCAGGTCGGTGATGTCCCGGGTGAAGACGAGCGGGGCGGTCTCCACCGGCGTGGAACGGCGCTCACCGCAAAGGGCAGTCACCTCGTATCGCACCGGAGTCCAGGCGGGAGCGCCGGCATCGCACAGCTCCGTCGAGCGGGTGGTACCGAGGCTGCTCCGCCCCGGGGCCACCCCCTGGCCGTCACCAGCTTCCACGGACACGACGCGTTCCACCCGGTAGGAGACCGGGCCCCCGACCGAGGGCGAAGCGCGCCACCACAGCTGCACCGAACCGTCGGGGCCCGGCACCGCGGTCAGGTCGGACGGCGGGGAGAGCGGCAGAGCCGCCATCGCCGCGAGCGCCTCCCGGTTGTCCGCCGCCGTCGCGAGGACCGCGGCGAGGGCGGCCTCCTGGTCCTCGGGTGGTAGCGCGCGCCGCCTCGACCCGCCGGCGGATCACCGCCTGGGCGGCAATGAGCTCGGCCAGCACCTCGGCCGGTTTCCGGCCGTCGGGGCCGGGGACGTCGGCGGCCTGTGCCGCGAGCCACCGGGCATCGGCAAGCGCCGCATCCGCCCGGCACGCCGCGCGGGCCCCGGTGAGTGCCCACCAACCGGCGTCCGCGGCGCCCAGCGCGGCGGAGACCCGGGCTCCCAGTTCCTCCGCCGTCCCGGCGACCGGTCCACCGACGGCGGCCAGCACCGGATGGGCGGTCGTGAGGATCTCGCTGGCCTGGCGGGGATAACCGCCCTCCAGGGCGCGACGCACCGCGACGAGCGCATCGGCCGCCTCCCTGGCCTGGCGCAGGCTGTGCCCGCAGTGCCGGCAGACAACCGCCGCCGCCTCGGTCATCGATCCGCAGGACGGGCAGGTGGTGTAGAGGTCGGTGTCGCAGTACCGGCAGTGCCGCACGGACCCGGCAGCCTCCGGCCGGCCGCATCCCGGGCATACCACGTAGTCGACGACCCCGCCGACGTTCACCGCGGCGCCGAGCTCCCGAGCCGCCTCCAGGACGACGGACTTCGCCTGAGCCGCGGTCAGTCCGCGCCCGGTCGCGAGCGCCGCCCGGACGAGACCCTCGAAGGCGACCGCGGTGAGCTCGCCGTCGAGCACGACGTGTTCCTCGACCGCGGGCCGCAGCTCGTCCACGGCGTCCGCCATCAGCCCAACGGTGTACGCGGCGGGGTCGCCCTCGATCAACCGGGCGGAGACGAGGGCGAGCAGGTCCGCGGTGACCGTCTTCTCCCGGTCATGGGGACGGTGGTGGTTGCCCGCCACCATCCCGGCGTACGCGGCCCGCAGCCGCTCCGGTGAGGCGTCCGGGGCCAGCCCCAGGAAGGCCCACAGCGACGCCGTCGAGACCCGGTCCCCGCCGCGCAGGGCGCGCAGCTCGCCGAGCCGTTCGGAGATCTGCCGGCGGACCTCGGCCGACAGCGGTTCGACGCCCCCGCCGACGGCGTCGATGATGATCTGCTCCCGGCTCAGGCGGGCGTCGAACTCCTCGACCGTCACCCCTGCGGCGACGGCGAGGCGGCGCAGGCCGTCCACCCGGGATGCCGGGATGCCGCCGAAACGCTCCCGGACGGTGGCGAGATAGCCGTCGACCTTGGCGAGACGCTCGGCGTCACCGCTACGCCGGGCTGCCAGCACCCGGGCGCGGACCCGTTCCCGGGAGTCCGCGTCCCGCAGCGGCTCCTCCCATTCCGCCCGCCGACGGACAAGCTCGGCGGCGAGAGTCGCGTACTTTGCCGAGTTGCGTTCCCGCTGCAGGAAGGCGAGCACCCGCACCAGGTGCGCCCCGACGTCGGAGTCGGTGTACGCCACCGTCGGATCGAGACCCGCGAGGAGGAACGGGTCGGCGGTGTCCAGGGAGGCGCGGGCCCGCAGCGGCGCCAGCACCCGCTGGCGATAGCCGCTGCCGTCGAACGCCGCGCTCACCGATCCACCTTCGTCCCACGTGCCCACCGTGCCCACCATGCCCGCCGGGAACCGGCCGGCGGCCCGTCGTCAGGCGCCGATCGTGGAGCGGCCGTCGACCACTCCACACCTGAGAGTACGAAGCCGCGCCTCGGCGCGGGCCGCACGCACTGCGCGCACCCACGTCCCCGCGAGGCCTGTAGGGCGCTCCACCGGACGCGGTGCCTGGTCAGGCTGAACCCTATCCACTCCGGCGTCGGCCGCCGCGGGCCGGAACACTCGTGCGGGAACACTCGTGGGGGAGGCCGAATGGCCCGGCACCGGCATCGATCCGCGGCGGGATCCGATCCGCCGCGGGGTCTCAGTCCCGCTGCTTGAGCAGGCTGACCTTTGCCGACTCGACGGCCCGCATCTCCTCCGAGCCGACCCCGGCGCGCACCTCCAGCACCAAGGGAGTGGCCGCGCCCTCGTGCGAGGCGGTGACCTGGATCGTCTGGTCCCCGCCCATCGTGAAGGTCACCTCAACGGGGGTGCCCAACGGGTGGCCAGACGGAATCCCGCTGATGGAGCCGGCGACGATCACTTTGTTGTCGTCGATCGCCGTGGACTCGGCGGTGGTGCCCTGCTCGAAGACCCGGATGTCCACCTCGGCCTGATCGTCGACGACGGTGTAGAAGGTCCGGGTGACGGCGATAGGCAGCGGGTCGTTCTGGTGGGCGAGGAAGGCCGCGACCGGTGTGCCCCGGTCCTCGGCGAAGATCCCGAAGCCACGTGACGTGATGTTCGTCACTTTCGTGCGGACGAGATCGACCACGGAGGCGGTCGCGAGTCCCGCCTCCTCGGCGCTGGCTGCGGCCGCCTTCTCCACGTCCACGGCGTCGGCTGCGGCGAGTTCCTGGTCGGGACGTAGATGCCCGCTGGCGACCAGGTCCGCGTGGACCTCGCGCTCCAGTGCCTTCTTCTGCCCGTACACCGCGGCGCCCTTGGCGACGGCGAGATCGGGATCGGCAAGCCGCGAGGTGAGCCCGAAGGACTCCTGCAGCCGGCGGGCCACCGCCGGTGTCTTGCTCATGCCCCCCACCAGCAGGCACAAGTCGATCTTCTCGACGCCCTTCTCCCGGGCCCGCGCCAGCACCGAGCCGGTCAGGTCGATGGTGCGCCGCAGCAGCGGGCCGGTGATCTCCTCGAAGACGGTCCGGGTCACCGGCACGCTTGTGCGTCTGCCGTTGTGCACGACCAGCACGTCGACGCTGTCCCGGCCGGACAACGCCAGCTTCGCGTCCTCGGCCGCGGCCAGCAGCTCCTGCTCGTCGTAGACGTCGTCGAGCGGGTCGCCCGCGTCGGGCTGCGCCTCGGTGAACTTCTGCGCCAGGTAGCGGACGAGTTCGTTGTCCCAGTCCGCGCCGCCCAGCTCGTGGTCGCCATCCGTGGCGACCACGGTGATCGCGCCCTCGCTCAGCCTGATGACCGTGGTGTCGAACGTGCCACCGCCGAGGTCGTAGACCAGCACGGTCGACTCCTCGGCCCCGTCCTGGCCGAATCCGTAGGCGAAGGCGGCGGCGGTCGGCTCGTTGATGATGTCGACCACGTTGAGGCCGGCGAGCTCGCCGGCCAGCTTCGTCGCCTTGCGCTCCTCGTCACCGAAGTACGCGGGCACGGTGATCACTACATCGGCGACCGGGACACTGGTCGCGCGTTCGGCGTCCGCGGCGAGCGCCTTGAGCACCAGGCTCGACACCGCGGCAGCGCTGTACTCCTCGTCATGCGCCACGAACCGCCAGTCCGACGCGCCCATGTGCCGCTTGACCAGCCGGGCGACGTCGTCGGGACGGATGCGAGCCTGGCGCTTGGCCTGGGTTCCCACCACGAAAGAGGTTGGGCCCTCCGCCCCAGTGTCGAACAGGACGACCGAAGGCGTCGTCGGCTGGGACTCGATGTTGCGGATCACTTCCGGTCGGCCGTACTCGTCGACCTGGGCAATGCAGGAGTAGGTCGTGCCCAGGTCGATCCCGAACACCTTGGTGCCTGCCACCGTCTAATTCTTCCCTTCACAAGCCTCGTACCTCCGCGGCTCAGCGCGATCGGTAGACCTCGGTCTCCACCGGTCGGACGACCGTGGTCTCGCCGCGGACGAAACCCGGACGAACGGTACGAGCGATCGTCCCGTCCCGTCCCGGGTCGTCCGTCGGCACCCGACGCACCCCCAGGTGCCGCGCCGGGTCGAAGGTCCCGCCCGGCACCGCCGTGTACGGGCGGACGTCCACAGCGACATCGAGCACCTGGAGCAGCTGCTTACGCAGGATGCCGGCGACACTCTGCGGATCGTCGGCCCCCAGGCTACCCATTTGATCATGAAGTCGAATCAACCCCCGCAGAAGGGGGGCCATGGCTTCGGTAAGCTCACCACTACGTAGCCGGGCATTCTCGGCATGCAATCGGTCCACGAGTTGGGTATCGCGGCGCCGTAGCCGGGTCAGTTCGTCAACGCGGCTCGCGAGGCGTTCCAGCGCCACCGCCTGGACAGCACCGATCGAACCCACCAGATCCGTCCCGCCGCCGTCAGCGCCCGGACGGTCCACGGGGCAGTCCTGATCCGCCGAACCGTCCTGAGGAACCTGATCATCCTGAGCCGCGGTGCCGCCATGGTCGACCGGGCCGCGCTCCGCATCCCGTTGATCCGGGCCCGTCGGAGACCGTGTCGGCGTCGCCGGTCCGGCGTGCTCGGATGCCACGGCCGACTCCGGGTCGTCGGGCCGGACCTCGTCGGGGCCACCCGCCCCGAGGTCCCCGCCCTCGGGACCGGTCTCGCGCCACTCAGCCTCCGGCAGGTCATCGGCCTCGCGCGGATCGGTCGCCTCGTACGCGGGCGCGCCCCGAGAGCCCGCGACGGAGCGGTGTTCCTCCCGCGCCCCATACCTCGATCCGGCATGGTCCCCGTAGCCACTCGACCCGCCGTGGCTTGGCTGCGAGGGGGACCATGCCGGGGCGTTCCGTCCCGGGAACCGGTCCTCCCTCGGCGGATGGGCGTCCACCGGAACCTGCCCTCTCCGGCCCCGTTCCCAGCCGCCCGCCCGCGAAGGACCGGTGTACGCCGGGTCGGCCTGGCCCGGATCGGCGCCGCTCACCGGCCCGCCGCAATCATCGGCGGAGTATCGTCCGGGCAGCTCCCGGCCTCGCCCGGAAGCCGGGTCACGATCAGGATGAGATCGGTGCTCGGGATGGGCCCGCTGGTCGCAGCTCGCACGGTCGGCGCGCGCCTGCTCGGGCGAGGGCTCGCGACGTGGCTGGAACATCGAGTATCGATCCTCCTCGCCGACGGGCGGCGGGACCGGATGGCTCATCGCGGACTACCGGCGTCACTTGCGGCCGGCAGTCCAGTTCAGGCCCCAGCCGTAGGCCTCGTCGAGCTCGCGGTGACCGCTGACGTAGCGGACCTCCCGGCTGACCTTGAAGTCGTTGCCGGTGTTGGTCAGCAGGGCGATGGCGCACATCCGGGCGCCACCGGCCTGCTCGTCCAGCCGGACCTCGATCGGGGCACCCTGCGCCGGAGTCAGAGTAACCACCGCGTCGGCCTGGTCGAACGAAGCCACCCCCTCGTAGATGAAGGCGAACACGAGGATGCGGCGGATCTGGGAGATGGCTGCGAGGTTCACGTACAGGTTCTCGCCACCGACCGCGGCGCCCGTGCGGTCGTCCGCGTCGAGGTTGATGAAGGGGGGATCCGCGAAGGAGCCGAACGCATCACCCAAGGCCTGGACCACACCCGCACGGCCGTCGGAGAGCTCGAACAACGCGGCGAGGTCGAGATCAATGCCGCCGCCCGCGGCGCCCAGCACCCGCTTGAGGAAGCCGCCCTTCTGCTGGCCGCCGCCCGGCTGC
>NZ_CDWWXB010000008.1:19298-29069 GCF_977971855.1 Frankia sp. CoWAU3
GCAGCCGCCCGCCACCACCCTGTTTGCTCAGCGAGACGGTCGGCGCGGATTTCGTCAGTGTCACCTTGCTCAGCGAGACCGGGCCGGAACCGGCCGCCGGTGTGGCGGGACGTTTGCTGTAGTCGATGCCCATGATCCGCTCCCTCGCGGTAGCTGGGTGTCATCCATGATCAGGTGATCATCGCCTGGCAGGATCGGACGCCAGTACCCGACGATGTCACATCCGCGGCGGCGCTCTCCAGACCGGCCACCCGGGCCCGGTGCGCCGGCCGGCGCACGGCCGCTACATCGGGGCGCCGACGGCCTTCCGTGGCTGCCCCGGGCCGCCCTCGTCCTCGCCCGGGACGGACCCGGCACCCGCCAAACCGCGCTCGGCGGACCGGTGGCGGATGGAGGACAGCAGCGACAGACCGATGAAGGCCACCCCGATGAGACCGGTGACGATCTCCGGAACCTCGGTCTCGATCGAGATGGCCAGGATGATGGCCAGCGCCCCGATCGCATAGTGGGCACCGTGCTCGAGGTAGATGTACTCGCCGAGAGTGCCCCGCCGGACCAGGTAGACGGTCAGGGACCGGATGTACATCGCGCCGATCCCGAGACCGGCCGCGATGACGAAGATGTTCTGGGAGATCGCGAAGGCGCCGACGACCCCGTCGAACGAGAACGACGCGTCGATGACCTCGAGGTAGAGGAAGAGGAACGCGGCGGCCTTGCCGGTGGCGAGCACCAACTTCGGCGGGCCGGCGGTACCGTTCGACCGGACCGGGGCCAAGCCTGCCGAGCCGGCCGGCTTGGCGGCGTAATCGTCGTCATCGTCCTCGGCGCCCACACCGCGGGCCTCGAAGAACTCGCCGAGTCCCCGCACGCCCAGATAGGTCGCGAGCCCCGCCACCCCGGAGAGCAGCACCTGCTGCTGGTGGTCGCCGGCGAAGGCCTGGCCAACCACCAGCAGGGCGATGAGCCCGAGCACGATCGGAACCACATCGAGCTGGCCCGCCCTGCGCAGCGGCTCCTCCAGCTTCTTGATCCACTGGATCTCCCGTTCGGGGTCGAACAGGAAGTCCAGGAACAGCATGAACAGGAAGATCCCGCCGAACGCGGCGATGGCCGGATGCGCGTCACCCAGTTTCTCCGCGTACCGGGCACCGTCGTTCAGCGCCAGGTCGAAGACCTCGAGCGGACCGAGATGCGCGGTCAGCGCCACGATGGCGATCGGGAAGATCAGACGCATGCCAAACACCGCGATCAGGATGCCGAGCGTCAGGAAGATCCTCTGCCAGAACTGGCTCATCCGGCGGAGGATCGTCGCGTTGATGACGGCGTTGTCGAAGGACAAACTGATCTCGAGCACCGCGAGGATCGCGACGAGCGCCGCGTTCCTGGGGCCACCGATCACCCCCGCCGCGGCCACCCCGATAACGGTGATCGCCAAGGACCATCCGAAGATTCGCAAGGCGTGCACGCCTACCAACACCCTCCCGGACCGGTCGCCAGACCCCGGCCGCGCCGCGCGGGCGGATCCGCGGTCCGTCGGATCCCGCATCGCTCAAGCATCGCCGGAGACCGCGTCGTCCCGCGGCCTGCTGGCCCGGTGCGGCGGTCGTCGGCATCGTAACTGCTCGTCTGGTGGGCGCGACCTGACAAAAGTGCTACACCCGATGTGTATCGCTCTACCTGTACATGTCACCCACCCGCGACCGGACCCATAGCATCCGGTCATTACCACGCCGGCAGGCGCGGCCGGACCCACCGGCCCGGTCGGACCCAGTGACCCGGTCGGACCCGGTCGCCTGACCGAGCCCGACCGCGCATCCGGGGTTCAGGCGTATCCGGGGTTCAGACGTTGACGCCGAAGTCGCGCGCGATCCCGGCCAGACCCGAGGCGTAGCCCTGTCCGACGGCTCGGAACTTCCAGTCCGCGCCGTGCCGGTAGACCTCGCCGAACACCATGGCCGTCTCGGTGGAGGCGTCCTCGGTGAGGTCATAGCGGGCGATCTCGCTGCCGCCGGCGCCGTTGACAATCCGGATGAAGGCGTTGCGGACCTGGCCGAAGTTCTGCTGCCGCGAGTCCGCGTCATAGATCGAGACCGGAAAGACAATCTTGTCAATTTCCGCCGGCAGGGACGTGAGGTTCACCGTGATGGCCTCGTCGTCGCCCTCACCCTCGCCGGTCAGGTTGTCGCCCTGGTGCTCGATCGCACCGTCGGGGCTCTTGAGGTTGTTGAAGAAGACGAAGTGCCCGTCCGACACGACCTTGCCGTCGGCCCGGCACGCGATGGCGCTCGCGTCCAGGTCGAAGTCCGCGCCGGTTGTGCTCCGAACGTCCCAGCCGAGCCCGACCAGGATGTTGGTGAGTCCGGGCGCCTCCTTGGTCAGCGACACGTTGCCGCCCTTGCTGAGGCTGACTCCCACTGCTCCTCCTGCTGTGCGTTGTTCGAAAGGGCTGCCGTTCAGATGTTGCCGCCGTTCAGATGTTTCGGGGGCCGCTCGAGCGGCCCCCCGCGGAAGCCGGCGACCCGAGGCGAGGTGCGCCCCGGGTGTCCCCCGGTGTCCGGGCGCCGGCAGCCTACTGCGCGGCGTGAACGCCACAGTGACTCTCCGCCCACGAAGGCCACGTGGCCGGAGTACTGTGCCCTGCGGGACGAACGAGTGGGCCACGAGGTTCCCGCAGCCGGTGCCACACCGCCCCGTAGCCGCGCCGGCTGCGCCCGAATCGTCCCGGTGCCGCCCGCCCGCCACGATCGGGCCACCCCTTTACGTGCCGGCAACCGCGGCGGAACACCACCCGAGCTACCCCGACCCCGTCACACAACATCACCACAATGATTTCGGAATGCGCCGGGCGTCCGCCGCCGGGACCCCGGTGACGCTCCGACCTCGACCCCGTACCCGGAGCACCGCAACAGAGGAGGTTCGGACGTTCGACAGGGCCGCAACTGGGGAACATTGCCTTCAGCGCGGGCCATCCGGGCGGGACGGACCGACCCATCCCAACGACAACAATCGCCCATGCGATGGTCGCGGGCAGTTCACACAGAGGTGTCGCCAATCGCCACGTACAGGGCGGACCATTGAGGTGTGGTTCGTCTGGATAAGGTCGTCATGATGATCGGACGTTCAGTAGGCCGGGTTGTCGTCTCCGATGTGACGCCGACTGTCTCGTGTGGCCAGTGGCCGGCGCGGGCGGTCGCGGGCGAAATTCTCACCGTCGGTGCAACGGTGTTCCGCGAGGGTCATGACCTCATCGGCGCGAACGTCGTGCTGTCAGGTCCCGACGGGCAGGGAACTCCGTTCATCCGGATGCGCTCCGCCGGCCCCGGAACCGACCGTTATGAGGCGGAGATCACCGCTGCGACCGAAGGCCTGTGGGGATATCGGGTCGAGGCGTGGGCCGATCCGGTCGCCACCTGGCGGCACGGTATTGCCCTCAAGGTCGGCGCGGGCCAGAGCACGGACGAACTCGCGGTGGACTTCGAGGACGGTGCGCGCCTGCTGCTGCGGGCCCTGCCCGCAGCCTCCGAACCGCGCCGGGCGGAGATCGCTCTCGCCGTGGCCGCGCTGCGCGACGACGACTGCACCGACCCCCGCGACCGGATCGCCGCGGCCCTCGATCCCCGGCTGGTGAGCCTGCTGGACGCCTGTCCGCTGCGCGAACTGGTGACCCGCTCACCGCTGTACCGGGTGTGGGTGGATCGTCGGCGCGCCCTCCACGGCAGCTGGTACGAGATGTTCCCGCGCTCGGAGGGCGCGAGCCTCGACCCGCCCCGCTCCGGGACCTTCCTCACCGCGGCCGAACGCCTGCCTGCGGTCGCGGCGATGGGCTTCGACGTGGTGTACCTGCCGCCGATCCATCCGATCGGCGAGGTCAACCGCAAGGGTCCCAACAACACCCTCACCCCCGGTCCGACGGACCCCGGCTCGCCGTGGGCCATCGGCAGCGAACACGGCGGCCACGACGCCGTGCATCCCGACCTCGGCACGATCGACGACTTCGACCTGTTCGTCGCCCGGGCACGCTCGCTGGGCATGGAGATCGCGCTGGACCTCGCCCTGCAGTGCGCGCCGGACCATCCATGGGCGAAGCATCACCCGGAGTGGTTCGTCGTGCGTAGTGACGGCTCCATCGCCTACGCGGAGAATCCGCCGAAGAAGTACCAGGACATCTATCCGCTGAACTTCGACGCCGACCCGACCCGGCTCTATCAGGAGATCCTGCGCGTCGTCCGGTACTGGACTGCACACGGAGTACGAATCTTCCGTGTCGATAATCCGCATACAAAGCCCGTCGAGTTCTGGGAATGGCTCATCGCCCAGGTGAAGTCGACCGAACCAGATGTGCTCTTCCTCGCGGAGGCATTCACCCGGCCGGCGATGATGCACACGCTCGCCAAGGTCGGTTTCACCCAGTCATATACCTATTTCACCTGGCGCAATACGAAGTGGGAGCTCGAGAAGTACGCCCGCGAACTGGTGTCGGCCGCGCACTACATGCGGCCGAACTTCTTCGTCAACACCCCGGACATCCTGCCGGAGTACCTGCAGCACGGCGGCCCGGCGGCGTTCCGGATCCGGGCGGTGCTCGCGGCGACGCTGTCGCCGACCTGGGGCGTCTACTCCGGGTACGAGTTGTGCGAGAACACCCCGGCCCGACCGGGCAGCGAGGAGTACCTGGACTCCGAGAAGTACCAGTACCGGCCACGCGACTGGGCCGCGGCGGAGCGTGCGGGCCAGTCGCTCGCGCCGTACCTGACCAGACTCAACCAGATCCGCCGTGCCCACCCCGCCCTGCAGTGGTTGCGCAACCTGCGCTTCCACCATGCCGACGGGGACGAGATCATGGTCTTCTCCAAGCGGGTGGACTCCCTGCGGGCGGACGGCACGGATCCCGGGGACACGGCCGCCGCCGACACCGTGCTCGTCGTCGTCAACCTCGACCCGCACGCTCCCCGGGAGACCACCGTGCGGCTCGACATGCCGGCCCTCGGCCTCGGCTGGGCAGACTCCTTCGAGGTCACCGATGAGATCACTGGTGCCACCTACGCGTGGGGCAAGCAGAACTACGTGCGGCTGGACCCGGCGGTCGAGCCCGCGCACGTCTTCGCTGTGCGGGCCCGGTCGTGATGGATTCTGAGCCTCTCAGCGAACCGATCGGCGACCACACCCCCGGCCCGGCCCCCGCCATGCCGGTCGGGGGGACTTTACGCGACCCACACTGGTTCAAGCGAGCCGTGTTCTACGAGGTACTCATCCGCGGCTTCGCGGACTCCAACGGCGACGGCACGGGGGACATTCGCGGCCTGATCTCCAGGCTCGACTACCTGGAGTGGCTCGGTGTCGACTGTCTATGGCTGCTACCGATCTACTCCTCGCCGTTGCGTGACGGCGGCTACGACATCAGTGACTACTTTCAGATCCTGCCGGAATTCGGTGACCTCGGCGACTTCGTCAGCCTGGTTGACGAGGCCCACCGCCGGGGCATCCGGATCATCGCGGATCTGGTGATGAACCACACCTCGGACGCCCATCCCTGGTTCCAGGCGTCCCGCTCCGACCCCGACGGGCCGTTCGGGGACTTCTACGTCTGGTCCGACAGCGACGAGCTGTACCCGGACGCCCGGATCATCTTCGTGGACACCGAGAAGTCGAACTGGTCGTGGGATCCGGTCCGCGGTCAGTACTACTGGCACCGTTTCTTCTCCCACCAGCCCGACCTGAACTATGACAACCCCGAGGTCCAGGAGGCGATGCTGGAGGTTCTGCGCTTCTGGCTCGATCTTGGCATCGACGGCTTCCGGCTCGACGCGGTCCCCTACCTCTATGTCCGGGAGAACACCAACGGCGAGAACCTGCCGGAGACCCACGAGTACCTCAAGCGGGTCCGCAAGGAGGTCGACGCCAAGTACGCCGACCGGGTGCTGCTCGCCGAGGCAAACCAGTGGCCCTCCGACGTCGTCGAGTACTTCGGCAACGACGACGAGTGCCACATGGCGTTCCACTTCCCGTTGATGCCGCGCATCTTCATGGCGGTCCGGCGGGAGTCCCGCTACCCAATCTCGGAAATTCTTGCTCAGACGCCCCAGATCCCGCCGAACTGCCAGTGGGGCATCTTCCTGCGCAACCACGACGAGCTGACGCTCGAAATGGTGACCGACGAGGAACGGGACTACATGTGGGCCGAATACGCGAAAGATCCGCGTATGAAAGCCAACATCGGCATTCGTCGCCGGCTGGCGCCGCTGCTGGACAACAGCCGTGACCAGATGGAGCTGTTCACCGCGCTCCTGCTCTCGCTGCCCGGCTCGCCAGTGCTGTACTACGGCGACGAGATCGGGATGGGTGACAACATCTACCTGGGCGACCGGGACAGCGTCCGGACTCCGATGCAGTGGTCACCGGATCGTAACGCCGGTTTCTCCACCGCGGACCCGGCCCGACTGTACCTTCCCCTGATCATGGATCCGGTCTACGGTTATCAGGCCCTGAACGTCGAGGCCGGACAGCGCATGCCGACCTCGTTCCTGGCCTGGACCAAGCGGATGATCGAGGTACGCAAGCGTCATCCGGTCTTCGGGCTCGGCGACTACACCGAGCTTGGCGCGTCCAATCCCTCGATCTTCGCTTTCGTCCGCGAGTTCGGCGACGACCGGGTCCTGTGCGTCGCGAATCTGTCCCGCTTCGCCCAGCCGGTGGAGCTCGATCTGCGTCGTTTCGAGGGAATGGTTCCGGTGGAGCTGCTCGGCCGGGTGCACTTCCCGCCGATCGGCGAGCTTCCCTACCTGCTGACACTGCCAGGTCACGGACATTACTGGTTCGCGGTGACCAGACCGGGGGAATTCACCCCCTAGCCGCGTTGGGCGGACCGGGGCAACGGAGGCCGTCGGGGCGGTCGGGCAAGGAACAGCCAAGGAGCACTGGAACCGCCTGAACGGCGTGCGGCCCGGCCCGGGTCGGGCAAAAGGCTGCTATGGAGGCAGTGGACGTTAGGTTAGCTGGCATAATGATCGTTGAGGACGGGCACCGGGAGGTCGATGATGGGTGACCACCACGCGGAACTGACCGGCCTGTTGCACGAGTGGCTCCCCCGGCAGCGCTGGTTCGCCGGGAAGGGCAGATCCGGGGGCGGCCTGCGGATCCGCCACGACGTCATGGTCTTCGAACCGCTACGGCTGCTCGTCGTTGACGTCGACTACGACCACGGTCCGTCGGACCATTACCAGGTTCCGGTGGTCATCCGCTCGGACGCGCCCTTCGGCCACGAGGGCTTCCTGATCGGCGAGAGTGCCGGCGGCTTGGTCTACGACGGCCTGCACGACCCCGATGGCAGCTCGGCCCTGCTGAGTTTCCTCCGCCGGTCGACACACCGCGACGGCCTCGTCGCCGAGGCGCTGGAACCACTGGACATCCTGCCTGCCCACGCCGTCGGCGCCGAGCAGTCCAACACCTCGATCGTCTACGGCGACGCCTACATCCTCAAGGTGTTCCGGCGGCTCTGGCCGGGCGTCAACCCCGATCTGGAGGTGACCCGGGCGCTGGCGGAGACGGGCAGCACGCACGTGGCCCGCCCCGTCGCCTGGTACTCCGGCCGTGTCGACGGGACACCGACCACCTTCGGACTCCTCCAGGAGTACCTGCGCAGCGGTACCGAGGGCTGGCGACTGGCGCTGGCCAGCGTGCGCGACCTGTACGCCGAGGCCGACCTGCACGCCGACGAGGTCGGCGGCGACTTCGCCGCGGAGGCCGAGCGGCTGGGTACCGCCACCGCCGAGGTGCACGCCGACCTCGCCCGGACGCTGCCGACGAGGCCCGCGACCGCCGATGCCCTGCGCTCCCTGGTGACCTACCTGCATGGCCGGCTGGATGCGGCGGTCGAGGCCGTCGCCGAGCTGCGTCCCTTCGAGGCGGCGATCCGCAAGAGCTACGACGAGGTGACGGGGGCGTCGGCGCAGGCCGTCCATCCCCGGCCCTTCCAACGGCTGCACGGCGATCTGCACCTGGGTCAGGTCCTGCGGGTCGACTCGGGCTGGGTGCTGTTCGACTTCGAGGGGGAGCCAGTCCGCCCGGTCGCCGACCGCGTGGGGCTGGAATCGCCGCTGCGCGACGTCGCCGGGATGCTGCGCTCGTTCGACTACGCGGCCCGGTCGATGCTGATCGAACGCGGTGACGAGCCGTCGTTGGCCTACCGCGCCCAGGAGTGGGCAGATCGCAACCGGGAGGCGTTCTGCCGGGGCTACGGTGCCGCGGCCGGCCGCGATCCTCGTGCGGATGCCGTGGTGCTGCGTGCGTTCGAGCTCGACAAGGCCGTGTACGAGATCCTGTACGAGGCCCGCCACCGACCGGGGTGGATCGGGATCCCGCTGTCCTCGGTGGAACGACTGACCCGGTCCAGCCCGTCGGCGGGGTAAGCCATGGCCCGGCCCGGGCCGTGGCGGCCGCCCGGCAGCGGTGCCGGCACCCGGACGCGGATCAGCCAGAAGACCCGACAGAAGACCCGAAAAATCACCGCGCAGAGAGGCAGGGGTGTCCCAGTGAACAACGGCGACGTCAACAACGGCACGGCGCGGACGGGACGCCTGGCCACCGGGCTCGCCCCCGACCGACCGAACCCCCGAGGGGCGGCCACCGCCGTCCGCAACGGCGGTGGCCGGGTGGCGCTGGCGGACCGCGACGCGTCGTCCGCCAGCGCCCAGCCTGGACAGAACGCCGACGATCCCGCCGTGCCATCGGCCCCACCATCGGCCCTGCCCGCAGACCCGCCCGCAGGCCCGCCCGCGGTTGCGCCCGCGGTCTCGGTCGACCTGCCCCACGACGACCTGGAGCGGTTGGTCAGCGGGGCGCATCACGACCCGCACGCGCTGCTCGGGGCGCACCCGCATCCCGGGAGCGACGCCACGGTCGTCCGGGTGCTGCGCCCCGATGCGAGGGCCGTGACCGTCCTCATCGGGCCGGCCCGGTACCCGGCCACCCGGCTGCACAGCGGCGGGGTGTTCGGAGTGGCCGTGCCGGGAATGCTGCCCGACTACCGCATCGAGGTGACCTACCCGGACGGCCCGTACCTCATCGACGACCCCTACCGGCACCTGCCCACCCTCGGTGAGATGGACCTCCATCTGATCATCGAGGGCCGGCACGAACAGCTCTGGAAGGTGCTCGGGGCGCATCCGCGCGCGCTGACGACGCCGGGCGGCGCCACAGTCACCGGGGTCAGCTTCGCCGTGTGGGCCCCCTCCGCGCGGGGGGTGCGGCTCGTCGGCGATTTCGACTTCTGGGACGGGCGTGCCTTCCCGATGCGCTCGCTCGGCCGCTCCGGGATCTGGGAGCTGTTCGTCCCCGGCGCCGGCACCGGCGCCCGGTACAAGTACGAGATCCTCGGCTTCGACGGGATCTGGCGGCAGAAGGCGGATCCGCTGGCGTTCCACACCGAGGTGCCGCCGGCCACCGCGAGCGTGGTGTTCGCCTCCGACTTCACCTGGAACGACGGCGCGTGGCTCGACCGGCGGGCCCGGACGGCCTGGCGCACCGAGCCGGTGAGCGTCTACGAGGTCCACCTGGGCTCCTGGCGGCGCGGGTTGTCCTATCGGGAACTCGCCGAGGAACTGACCGCGTACGTCGTCGAGAGCGGCTTCACCCACGTGGAGATGCTGCCCGTGGCCGAGCATCCCTTCGGCGGCTCCTGGGGCTACCAGGTGTCGGCCTACTACGCCCCGACGGCCCGCTTCGGCAGCCCCGACGAGTTCCGCCACCTTGTGGACACGCTGCACCGCGCCGGCA
>NZ_CDWWXB010000008.1:29193-30374 GCF_977971855.1 Frankia sp. CoWAU3
TGCCGGCGCACTTCCCCCGGGACACCTGGGCGCTGGGCCGCTTCGACGGCACCCCCCTGTACGAACATCCCGATCCACGCCGCGGTGAACAGCCCGACTGGGGTACCTACGTCTTCGATCTGGGCCGCCCCGAGGTACGCAACTTCCTCGTGGCAAACGCCCTGTACTGGTTCGAGGAATTCCACATCGACGGGCTACGCGTCGACGCGGTCGCCTCGATGCTGTACCTCGACTACTCCCGGCCGGAGGGCGGCTGGCTGCCCAACATCCACGGCGGCCGGGAAAACCTCGATGCCGTCTCGTTCCTGCAGGAGACCAACGCCACCGTCTACCGCCGTTTCCCGGGCGCAATGATGATCGCGGAGGAGTCGACCGCGTGGCCCGGGGTCACCCGCCCCACCCACCTCGGCGGCTTGGGCTTCGGCTTCAAATGGAACATGGGGTGGATGCACGACACCCTTGACTACAACTCCCGGCTGCCGATCCACCGCATGTACCACCACCATCAGATGACCTTTTCGATGGTGTACGCCTACTCGGAGAACTTCATCCTGCCGTTCAGCCACGACGAGG
Organism: Frankia sp. CoWAU3; assembly: GCF_977971855.1. Taxonomy (NCBI): domain Bacteria; kingdom Bacillati; phylum Actinomycetota; class Actinomycetes; order Frankiales; family Frankiaceae; genus Frankia; species Frankia sp. CoWAU3. Next base: position 29,767 of record NZ_CDWWXB010000008.1, read on the forward strand.
TGGTCCACGGCAAAGATTCGCTGCTACGCAAGATGCCCGGCGACCGCTGGGCACAGCTCGCGAACCTGCGGGCGCTGCTCGCCTACATGTGGGCGCATCCCGGTAAGAAGCTGCTCTTCATGGGCTGCGAGTTCGCCCAGGACAACGAGTGGAACGAGTCCGCGTCCCTCGAATGGCCCCTGCTGGACGATCCCGCCCACGCCGGTGTCGCGGACCTCGTGCGCGACCTGAACGGTCTCTACCGGACGGTCCCGGCCCTGTACCAACACGACGCCGACCCGGCGGGCTTCTCCTGGATCGACGCGAACGACGCGGAGAACAACGTCTTCTCGTTCCTGCGGTGGTCGGGCGAGGACCCGGCGGGCGGCGTGCTGGCCTGCGTCACCAACTTCGCCGGCATCGGGCACGAAGGCTACCGCATCGGGCTGCCGTTCCCCGGCCGCTGGCGCGAGATACTCAACACCGACGGGTACCGCTACGGCGGCGGCAACATCGGCAATCTCGGCTCGGTCCAGGCTGTCGAGGAGCCGCATCACGGTCTCGACGCCTCGGCAACCCTGACGCTGCCGCCTCTCGGGGCCATCTGGCTCTCCCCCGCCTAGTGCCTT
>NZ_CDWWXB010000008.1:30762-35735 GCF_977971855.1 Frankia sp. CoWAU3
TGCGCGATGCCCAGGTCGGCCGCGGCAACCGCGGCCTCGACGTCGTCCGGATTCGCCACCAGCCGGTTGCGGACGTCCACCGGATCGTACCCATGCACCCGGCGCAGCAGTTCGGCCCGCGCGAGCCCGGTCAGGGCCTCGGGATCCGCGGGCGCCTCGGTGAGCCGGATGCGGTAGGACTCGACCGCGGTGTCGAAGTCGCCACGGGCAAGCGCCGCCTCGGCCGCCGCCACATGTGGGTCACGGGCGGGGCCGCCCGCGGCTGCCGCGCCCGGGACTGCGCCCATCGCCTCGCCGACCAGGGAGAGCAGCTGATCGAGCCAGCTCCGCACCTCCCGTTCGGGCACGGCGCCGGTGAACTCTCCGATGATCCGCCCGCCGATCACCGCCTTCACCGCGGGGATGCCCTGCACGTCGGCGGCCTGCGCGAGGCCCGGGTTCGCGTCGACGTCGATCTTGGCGAGGATCCACCGGCCGCCGTCCGCCGCGGCGAGCTTCTCCAGGATCGGGCTGAGCTGCTTGCACGGGCCGCACCAAGAGGCCCAGAAGTCCAGCACTACGGGAACCTGCATCGACCGGCTGACCACGTCAGTGGCGAAGCTCGCCTCGGTGACGTCGATGACCACGGGCCCGGCTGGCGCGCCGGGACGAGCGGCCGGCGCGGCCGTGGCGGCGCTGCTGGCGGGGGGAGGCGGGGTCGCCGGCTTGGGGTCGAGCGGGACGGCGCCGGCGAGGCGCAGACCGCCGAGGCTTTCGGGCAGACGTCCCGCGCCTCCCGCACCGCGCGGCGATCTGGATGGGACTGGTGGCCTACGTTGCATGCCTCCATCGTGGCATCTGGTCGCGGTCAGTGGGCTCGGCACCGGACGACTTTTCCGGTCCTCATGTCCGCCTCGCCCGGGGTCGGACACAGACGCCCAATCCGGGCCGCGGGCCGCGGGCCGCCGGCCGCGGTCAACGATCAGTGGCGTCCGCGCCGGTCTCGCCCCCGGCCAGCAACCGGTCGATCGCGGCGACCTTCGTGTGCAGAGCGTCGGTGACTCCCGGGCGAAGATCGGCCTTCAGCACCAGACTCACCCGGCCAGCACGGGCCGAGACCGCCTCGGTGGCCCGGCGGACGACGTCCATCACCTCGTCCCACTCGCCTTCGATCGTGGTGAACATGGCGGTCGTCTCATGGGGCAGCCCACTGGCCCGCACTATCCGGACCGCCTCGGCGACCAGATCCGCGACCCCCTCGCCCTGACCGATGGGCGTGACACTGAAGGCAACAAGCATGCGGTCAGACTTATCACGACAGTCCGCTCACCGCGCATCGAACAACGCAGGGCCACTACCCTGCTACGCCGACGCACCGAGGTCGTCGGTAAGCTATTTGCATGTCACGAAACGTCGCCGGAAAACCGGCCGGCGATCCAGTTGAGCAAACCCGGAACAACGGTCTCTGACGGTACGCCCTACCATTGCCCGCCGTGGGGTGGAAGAAGACGGATAATGAGGCGTAGGTGGGGTCACGCATCTTGCTCGACGCGCTGACGGACCTGGCTGTGGTCGTCGGCGCGGATGGTCGTGTCACCGACATGGGTGCCGCCGCCCGTGCCTTCCTCGGTGACCGGGTTCCCCGCATCCCCCATCTGCGCGATCTTGTCGACGTCGTCGATCCCGCGTTCCGCCTCGCTCTCGGTGAGGCGGTGAAGGCCGCGCTGGGGCGGACCGGGCAGTGGCGTGGCTCGGTGGGACTCGTCGACCTGGCCGGGGCCACCGTGCCCCATCACGTGACGGTCCGGGTCGACCCGGAGGGCGGGCTGGTCGTCGTCGCTCGGGACACCAGCGACCAGCGCGCCCGCGAGGTCGCCGAGAACGAGTCACGGGCCAAGGACGAACTGATCGCCCGGCTCGGCCACGAACTGCGGACCCCGCTGAACGCCATGCTGGGCTTCGCGCAGCTGCTGGAACTCGAACCGCTCACCCCCGACCTCCACGACGACGTCGAGCGCATCATCACCGGTGGCCGCCACATGCAGGCGTTGATCGATGACGTGCTGGACCTGGCCAGGCTCCGCGCGGGCCGAGGGGACATCAACAAGGGGCCGGTCAACGTCCTCGACATCGTCCAGGGCGTGGTGGAGCTCGTCGAACCGCTCGCGGCGCAGCGCAGCATCCGGCGGGTGATCCATCCGGCGCTGCCGCTCGTCGCCGACGCGGACCGCCGCCGCCTGTGGCAGGTCCTGCTCAACCTTGTCGGTAACGCGCTGAAGTACGGCCGGGAGGGCGGCAGCGTGCGCGTCGGCATCGTGCCCATCACCGGCTCGCGGATCCGTATCGAGGTCGAGGACGACGGGACGGGGCTCTCCCCCCGGGCGATCGACCGACTGTTCCGGCCCTTCGAGCGCCTCGGCGCCGAGCGCAGCGGAATCGAGGGCAGCGGGCTGGGCCTCGCGCTGTCCCACGCCCTGGTCACGGCGATGGGCGGGGTGCTTACCGTCGCCAGCCGGTACGGCGTGGGAAGCGTGTTCGCCGTCGTGCTCGACGCGGTCGACCTGCGTTTCGAGGATCTCGATGATGACAGCGGATTCGGGGGCAGTTACGGTGGTCTCCCAGGTCACTCCGGCGAGTCCGGCACGGTCACCCTCGGCCGTCCTCCCGCACCCGGCGGCCTGCGGGTCGTGCACGTCAGCGGCGATCCCGCCCTGCGTTCCCTGGTCGCCGAGACCCTCACCGATTTCCTGGCTGCGGACACCGTGACCGTTCCCCGCGCCGGTCTCGCCCTCGACGCGGTGCGGGGGGCCCGGCCAGCGTTCATCCTGCTCGACCGGGACCTGCCCGACACGACCGCGGCCGAGCTGCTCGCCCAGCTCGCGGCGGACCCGACCGCCGGCGTCATCCCGACCCTGGTCCTCAGCGAGGACGCCGACCCCCGCGAGCGGGCGTACCTGCGCCGAGCCGGCGCCGTGGACGTCCTGAAGATCCCGCTGGATCCCGGCGCCCTAGTCGCCGCGGCAGCCGCGCTCACCACCGCGATGACCGCCCCGAGCTGACCTGACCAGGCCGCCCCGAACGGCGCCTGATGCGGGGAAGAGCTCGAAGTCCAGAAAGTCGAAGCCAGGCGCCACCACGCAGCCGACCAGGACGTGCTGTCCATCGCGCGGGAGCGCGGTCTGCCATTCGCCGGCCGGCACGACGAGCTGCGGCGCTTGGCCCGCGGCCGGATCGGGTCCGAGGATCCGCCGGTCGGCGGCGACCGGCGCCCGGCCCGGCCCGCCGAGAGTGAGATCGAGGGCCCCACCGCCCTGCCAGAGCCAGATCTCGGCCGAGGCCACCCGGATGCCAGCGGGACACCTCTCCCGGACGCAGCAGGAACAGGATGGACGTCATGACGGGGCGCCTGCCGCCATGTGCGTCGATCTGGTCGGGACTGGCCCAGGTCCGGCGGTACCAGCCGCCCTCGGGATGTGCTTCGAGACCGAGCTCCCGCACCAGGTCGTCGGCCAGCGTCGCGGGGTCGTCGATGCGGGTCATCGCGGGAGCCTCCCCGAGGCCTGCCGTCACGCCGGAACGCGCAGCACCAAGGCGTCTCCCTGGCCGCCGCCGCCGCAGAGACCGGCGGCCCCGATCCCGCCGCCGCGGCGTTTCAGCTCGTTGGCCAGGGTCAGGGCGATCCGGGCACCGGAGGCTCCGACGGGGTGACCGATCGCGATCGCGCCGCCGTTGACGTTGGTGATCTCCGGGCCGATCCCGAGGTCGCGCATGGACTGGATGGCGACCGCGGCGAAAGCCTCGTTGATCTCGACGAGGTCGAGATCAACCGGGGTGAGCCGCTCCTTGGCCAGCGCTGCGAGGATGGCGCGCGAGGGCTGGGACTGCAGGGAGGTGTCCGGACCGGCCACGAAGCCGTGGTGACCGACCTCCGCGAGGATCGGCAGGCCGAGCTGTTCGGCCTTCGCCCGGCTCGCCACGATGACGGCGGCGGCGCCGTCGGAGATCGGCGACGACGAACCCGCGGTAATCGTGCCGTTGCCGTCGAAGGCCGGCCGCAGCTTCGCGAGCACCTCGACGGTGGTGTCGGGACGCACGCCCTCGTCCTGGTTGACGACCAGCGGCTCGCCGCGGCGCTGCGGCACCGCGACCGGGACGATCTCGTCGCCGAACAGCCCGTTCTTGGTGGCGGCGGCGGCCCGCTGATGCGACTGGGCGCCGAACGCGTCCTGCTCGGCCCGGCCGATGCCGAGCCCCGCGTTGTACCGCTCGGTGCTCGCCCCCATCGCGATCTGGTCGAAGGCGCAGAACAGCGCGTCGTGCTCGGTGGCGTCGAGCAGCTCGGCCCGGCCGTACTTCACCCCGGAGCGCAGCGAGCGCAGCAGGTGCGGGCCGCCGGTCATGGACTCCATCCCACCGGCGACGACGAGGTCGAACTCCCCGCTGGAGATGTACGTGTCGGCTAGGGCGATCGCGTCGAGGCCGGACAGGCAGACCTTGTTGATCGTGATGGCGGGCACCGACAGCGGGATGCCGGCGGCGACCGCCGCCTGCCGGGCGGTGATCTGACCCGCGCCGGCCTGGATCACATGCCCCATGATCACATAATCGACCGCGTCGCCGGGCAGGCCGGCCCGCGCGAGGGCACCCGAGACCGCGATGCCACCAAGATCCGTCGCGGTGAAGCCCTTCAGCCCGCCCGACAGTTTCCCGAACGGTGTCCGCGCTCCGGCCACGATCACGGAACCAGGCATGGATGCCTCCTCATCTCCAGGAAGATCTTCGGACCGGGACGGCGCCGGCACACGGCATGCGGTGACGTCGTCTCGTGGCGGCAGCCTCGAGAACGGCCGTTGCTGATATAATAGCTTGGTCACGTCTGAGATTCCCGGCCGCGATTCTGGCCCCTCAGGGACAAGAGCACCTAGCCGGACCCGCGGGACGGCCAGGAGAAGCGGACCGTCCTGACAGGGACCGTCAGGACAGCTGGCCGCAGG
>NZ_CDWWXB010000008.1:36132-39491 GCF_977971855.1 Frankia sp. CoWAU3
ACGAACGGCGAGGTGGCCGGGTCCGCCGGCAGGCGTACCTGGTCGGACCGGGTGTCTTGGGCGGCCAGGCCCTCCGGGGTCAGCGCCAGGATGGTCGTGGCCACGGTGAACAGCGAACCGTCGGTCGAGGTCCCGCTGTTGATCCGCAGGGCCCGGTCCATGCAGCGGAACCCGGCGCCGACGTTACCCTGAACCCCGGCTGCGAGGGTGAGCTGAGCCGGCAGGGGGACGGAGGCCAGCGTGTCGAGACTGGCGTAGCGCACCAGCGCGTAGTTGTCCATCCCGCTCCTCGACGTGGTCTGCACCAGGATCTCGCCGAACCCGTTGGCGTTGATGTCGACGACCGTGTAATGCAGGGGCACCACGATCGCGCCCAGGTCGACCTGCCCGACAGTTCCGTCCCGGGAGAACACGACCTCGAGTTTGCTCCCGGTCGCCCGCACCTGGTCGGAACGGCCGTCGCCGTCGACGTCGCCCGCCACTGCCGGCTTCACGGCGGCCGTCGGCAGCTGAGGGCTGTCCTGGGTCACCGTCGTCGGACTGACTGACGAACCGGCCGTGACGGGCGGGGAGGACATGCTGGTGGTCGGGAGGGCGGTCGGCGGAGTAGTCGCCGACCAGGTCACCGATCCCCCTCCGGACCCACCGCCGGCCCTGGTAGAACGGCCGGTGCCGCCGGTCGAGGGCGCGACGGGTGTCCGGCTCGGCCCCGTCACGGGTGCGGTCACGAGCGGCGGGACGGCTGGCTCGACGAGCTCGTTGCTCGACGGAGGGGGCCGCAGCGCCACCACTGCGAGCCCGATGAGCGCGGCCATGACCATCCCGCCCGCCGTCATCAGCGGCAGACGCCACCGGCGCCGACGGTCGATCCCGGCACGGATCTGCCGGTAAGCGTCCGGCGAGGGCCGGAGGGGCTCCACCGCCTCGGTGAGCAGGCGGGCGAGCTCCTCCGGTTCCAGACCACTCACCGCAGGCCCTCCAGCTTGCCGCTCAACGCCGACAGCCCCCGGGAAGTGTACGCCTTGACGGAACCGACACTGCAGCCCATCACCGCCGCGGCGTCCGCCTCGGACATGTCGGCGTAGTACCGCAGCACCACTGCCTCCCGCTGCCGGCGGGGCAGCTCGCGCAGCGCCTGGATGACCGCCGCCCGTTCGACGAGGGAGTAGGCGCCCTCCTCGGCGCTCGCGGCGTCGGGCATCGGCTTGGGAGCGTGTTTGAGAGCGACGAGTCGACGACGCAGTGTCGAACGTGCGAGGTTGACGACGGTCTGCCTGAGGTAGGCCAAGGCCTTGTCCCGGTCCTGGAGCCGCCCCCAGGCCGCGTGGACTCGGATGTAGGCATCCTGCACGACCTCCTCGCAGAGGCCGAGATCGTCAAGCAGTAACGCTGCAAGACGAACCAATGACCGATAGTGTTCGGAATACAACGCGGTCAGGGCGGCATCGGCGTCCCGCGCGACATCGCTACGGGCGGCGTCGCTCCGTGCAGGCACGGGCCGCCACCCTTCCACGACAGTCATGGGCGCGATCACACCCAGTTGGACGCGTACCGAGCACTCGAAGTTGTCCCAAAAGTTCTATCGCGTCACGCACGAAACAGACAGCCTCCACATCCCGCGACCCCGCCTCCCACCTATGGGTAACATCTGCCGTCTATCCGCCATCAGCACCAGCGTCCTACCGGAGGCCGACCGTGAAGGACATTCTCGAAGCGATCATTGCCCAAAGCCCTCCGTCGCCCGCCCGGCGGGCGGAGTTCGCATCCCTCCCGGTCCCCGAGTCCTACCGCGCCGTGGTCGTGCGCCGGGACGAAATCGGGATGTTCGAGGGCATGCCGTCCCGGGACAAGGACCCCCGCCGCTCCCTGCACGTAGACGACGTGCCGACCCCCGAGCTCGGTCCCGGTGAAGCCCTCATCGCGGTCATGGCCTCCTCCGTGAACTACAACACGGTCTGGACGTCGATCTTCGAGCCGATCCACACCTTCAACTTCCTCGAGCGCTACGGCCGAACCTCTCCGCTTGCATCCCGTCACAACCAGCCTTACCACGTTGTCGGCTCGGATCTGGCCGGAGTTGTGCTACGGACAGGGCCCGGCGTACAGGCCTGGTCCCCCGGGGACGAGGTCGTCGCCCACTGTCTGTCCGTGGAACTCGAGCGTCCCGACGGCCACAACGACACGATGCTGGATCCCGAGCAACGAATCTGGGGATTTGAGACGAATTTTGGCGGACTCGCCGAGCTCGCCCTGGTCAAGACCAACCAGCTCATGCCGAAACCCGCGCACCTGACCTGGGAGGAGGCGGCCGCACCCGGTCTGGTCAACTCGACCGCGTACCGCCAGCTGGTCTCGGTCAACGGCGCGAACATGAAGCAGGGCGACGTCGTTCTCGTCTGGGGCGCGTCCGGGGGCCTGGGCTCCTACGCCACCCAACTCGTGCTGCGCGGCGGGGCCATCCCGGTCTGCATCGTCTCCTCGCCGGAAAAAGCCGACATATGCCGCTCCCTCGGCGCAGATCTGATCATCGACCGTGCCGCCGAGGCCTATCAGTTCTGGAGTGACGAACACACCCAGAACCCCCGGGAATGGCAGCGGTTCGGCAAGCGCATCCGCGAGCTCACCGGCGGCGACGACCCCGACATCGTCCTCGAACACCCGGGCCGGGAGACCTTCGGCGCCTCCGTCTATGTGACCCGCCGCGGCGGAACTATCGCCACCTGCGCCTCCACCAGCGGTTTCCAGCACGAGTACGACAACCGGTACCTGTGGATGAATCTCAAGCGCATCGTCGGCTCGCACTTCGCCAACTACCGGGAGGCCTGGGAAGCCAACCGACTCATCATGCGCGGGATGATCCATCCGACCCTGTCCCGGGTCTACCCGCTTACCGAAACGGGGCAGGCCGCCTACGACGTGCACCGCAACCTCCACCAAGGGAAGGTGGGCGTGCTGTGTCTCCCCCCGGCCGAGGGGCTGGGTGTCCGCGACGAGGCACTCCGCTCCCGCCACCTGACCGCAATCAACCGGTTCCGCGGCGTATAAACCCGGAAATCGGCCAGGTCGACAGCCGGCTCCCCTCACGCTCGCATTGACCGTCTGAGATGCTGAGGTCCTATGACCGAACACACCGATCTCATCCCAATGGCCGGCGAGACCGACGGGCCCCCCGCCTTTGATCTGGTGCGCCGTGGCTACGACCCCAATCAGGTCACCCATCACGTGAACTGGCTCGTCGAGCAGCTACGCGAGGCCGAGGCGCACCGGGCAGCGGCGGAGGCGGCCGCGTCGGAGGCGGCGACCGAGGCGGCCCGGGTACGCGACGATCTGGCCGCCAACCGTCCCGCCTGGGAGGAGTT
>NZ_CDWWXB010000008.1:39735-40495 GCF_977971855.1 Frankia sp. CoWAU3
GCGCAGGCCGAGGACGACTCGAAGCGTCGGCTGGCCGACCTCGAACGCCAACGCGAGCAGGTGACCTCGCAGCTTGCCACCCTGCGTGACCAGGTGACGGCCCAGCTGGGCGCGCTGCGCGACAAGCTGACCGCCGCCTCCGCGTCGATCGCCTCCATCGAAGCACCGCCGCCTGAGGCGCGTAAGGCGCTCGGCAGCGAGCCGAACGCGTTGCCCGCGCCGGCGGCCTCCCGCGGGGTCTAGCCCGCACGGGAGGCCGCCGTCTCGTGGGGTCAGCCGTCACGGACGCGCGGCCGGGCCGCTCGGCATCGGCGTTCCCAACACGGCCGGTGCCAGTGTCGACGGTCCTCGAGCCGCTCGGGCGGCCAGACCACCACGTGGGCGGCGCCCGGAATGATCTCATAATCACAACCGGGACACCGGTAGACCTTGGTGGTCACCGCGCCGCTCGTCGGCCGCACCACCCACTCACCGTCCCGCAGGACGACCGGATCCGGCATCCACCAGCCGACCGGGTGCCCTCGCTGCGCATCCGACGGCCGGGCCCGGCGTCGGCGCGCCTTCCTCGTCACCTCCCGCGAGCGGGTCTGCCCGATGCCCGGAACCGATCCCGCCGGGTGCGGGAACCCGAACCCGGGGTATCGCCGGCCGGCGGGCCCGCGACCCGCTCGCCCCGGTCCACCACCTCGCCGTCAACGATCCGAGGCCGGTCATCCGCCGCCGGTCCGGCCGAGGAGGCCGTCGTGCGCCCGCCCGTCCC
>NZ_CDWWXB010000009.1:0-2827 GCF_977971855.1 Frankia sp. CoWAU3
GGCGCCGTCGGAGTCCGCACGGTCCGCGGGCCGGTCGGGGGCCTGCGAGGTCGTACATCCGACAACCCGTCGGGAATGCCATGACGCCCGTCACCCGTCACCATCGAAAAGACTGTCCGGGAGGGTTCCGGTCCGTCCGCGCCCACGTCGTGCCAAGGTGGTCCGGCGGGTTCGCGCCGGTGGTGGACGGTGCCGACCCCGGGCGGCGCCACTGGCGCGGGTGATCTCATCCCGGTGGATGAGGGAGGAGGACGCGGCCATGACCTGGCCTCCGGATCGTCCGGAACGGTACGGGCCGACGGCGGGACGCCGGGACGGCGAGCGGCGTGGCCGGTCCGTCCGTGACCCGCGGGACCCACGCCGGGCCCCTGAGGAGGACTGGCCCGTCGGGCAGTGGCCGCGCCGGGAGCACCGGCCGGCTCCGCGGGGTCACGATGATGACGAGCCGCGCGTACCCCCCGGCGCCTACCCCGATCCCTACGCCCGGTACCCCATCGATCACCCGGCGGCCGAGCCCCGGTATGACCGGCCGGCCCCGGAGGGTCCCGCGGCACCCGGGCAGGGCGGCTTACGGCGCGGTCTCACCGCCATGGCCGCGGTGTTGGCGACCCTCGTCCTGATCCTGGCGACCGGTGGCTGGGCCGTGCTGAAGCACTACGACGGTAGGGTGCATCACATCCCGCTGGCCTTCTCCGCCAGCGCGGACCGGCCGGCGTCCGCATCGGGCGGAACGCAGAACATCCTGCTCGTGGGGTCGGACACTCGGACGGGGACCAGCGGCGAGTTCGGCCAGGTCGAGGGGCAGCGGTCGGACACGACCATCCTCGCCCACCTCGACGGCGACGGTTCGACGACTCTCATCTCCTTCCCCCGAGATCTGTGGGTGCGGATCCCCGCGTACACCGACGCGGCGGGCATGCAGCACGCGGCGCAGCGGTCCAAGCTGAACGCCGCCTTCTCCTACGGCGGGCCGTCCCTGCTCGTGGCCACGATCGAGAACCTCACCGGGATCCGGGTCGACCACTACGTCCAGATCGACTTCATCGGCTTCCAGGGGATGACGGACGCCCTCGGCGGGGTCACCGTCTGCATCAAGGAACTTCCCCCCGAGCTGAAGGCACGGGGCTTCGACAACCTGCACGACCATTACTCCGGGTTTTCCGGTCAGGTCGGCGAGAACACGCTGAACGGGGCTCAGGCCCTCTCCTTCGTCCGGCAGCGGTATGGCCTACCTGAGAGCGACATCGACCGCATCCGCCGCCAGCAGCAGTTCCTCGGTGCCGTCTTCCAGCGGATCGCGTCGACGGACACCCTGCTCAACCCGGCGAAGCTGCTCGGGGTGGTCGACTCCGCCACCTCGGCGCTGACGCTCGACGAGGCCACCTCCCTCGCCGACCTCCGGCTTCTCGCGGTGCGGATGCAGTCGATCGGATCGGGCGGCGTCGCGTTCACGACGGTGCCGGCGGCAGCTGGCACCCGCGGGGGGCAGAGCGTCCTAGTTCCTGATCCAGCCCAGCTGGGCGCCTTCCTCAAGCCCTTCGGCGGTCGTGTCGCCGACGGGAGCTCCACCGGCGCACTCTCGGCCGGCGCGGGGGGTGGCTCCTTCGCTGCGGTACCGGTGTCCGCCGCGGCACCGGTGGTCTGGTCCCCGACCAGCGCGGCGGGAAGGTCCGTCCCGGGTGATGCGGGCGGGGTGTCCTGCACCTATTGAGGCGGCCTCAAGGCGTTCAGCGCCGAGTGGCTGCCCCGGCGGCGCGGTGGCTGCTCGTCCAGCGCCGCGTTGAGCTCCGCGCCCAACAACACGGCCAGCGCGGTGATGTAGAAGAACAGCAGCGCCGCCACCGGTGATCCGAGCGAGCCGTAGACCAGTTCGTGACTGAACACGATCTCCAGGTAGTACCGCAGCACGCCGCTGCCCACGAGCCAGCAGACGAGCGCGAGGATCGCTCCGGGCAGCGCCCGCCACCAGGGTCGGCGTACCGGCAGCGAGAGGTGGTACAGCGAGGTCAGCATCGCCAGGGCCACGAGTCCCACGACCGGCCAGTAAAGCAGTGTGATCAGGGTACTGACGAGGGGATGGCGACTGGCGTCGAAGATCCGCGAGATCAGTTCGGGCCCCAGGACCAGCGCAGGCAGGAGGATGACCCCGCTGGCCACTTGGGCGAGAAACAGCCACAGCGCCAGGAGCCGGCTGCGTACCGCCGAGCGTAGCTCGCGCTGGCCGTAGGCGATAGTGATGGTGTTGACGAAGGTCGCCATCGCGGTCGACCCGGTCCACAGGGACAGCACGAAACCGATGGAGATCACATCCGGTCGGCCACGGGAGAGGATCTGGTCGATGGTCGGGCGCACCGCGTCGTCGACCACCGATTCGGTCAGCAGGCCGCCGGCGCCGTGAAGGATACTCTGCCGGGCGCTGTCGAGGGCGTCGGCTCCGATGGCGTCACCGACGTAGCCGAGCGTTCCCAACAACGACAGCAGGAGTGGGGGCAGGGACAGCAGCTGCCAGAATCCCGCCTCGGCCGCAAGCCCCAGGACCCGGTGCCGCCAGGCATTGGTGATGGTCCGGTGGGCCAGTCGCAGGGGTCCTCGGGGCAGCCGGCGGCGCTGGCGATCCAGCCGGTGGAACAGCGTGCTGCGCCGGATGGCGGTCCAGGCCGCGGCGTGACGGTTTCTGGCCCGCGTTAGCAGCCCGGGATTCACCTCGACGACCACCCTGCGCAGTAACACCATCCAGCGGCCGCTCACCGGGGACGATGCCACGGAAGCCAGTGTTTTGTTTCCCGCGGCGGACACGGCCCCCACCGTATGGCCTGGCGTTCCCGGG
>NZ_CDWWXB010000009.1:3300-16141 GCF_977971855.1 Frankia sp. CoWAU3
ACCCGGGAACGGAGTGGATGACTGCGGCGGAGGCCGCCCGGAGTAACGGATGGGCCGCCGGTCAGCAGCGAGGGAAGTGGTCAGGGATCCTGGATGCACCAAAAGGGACACATCGCTAGATCGTGATGTGCCCCTTCGGGGTGCCTGGGCGGCCGAGTTCAGGACACGCTGAGTTTGTCGGTCTCGTCGTGATACTCAACAGCCATCTCACGCAGCTTCGAGTCGTGCGACTTCGCGTGGTGCCGGCAGAACAGGAGATCGCCGCCCCCGGGCAGCACGACCCGCACGTAGGCCTGGGCACCGCACCGGTCGCAACGATCAAGATTGGTCAGCGTCGGCTTCGTGATAGTCCCTGTCACATCTACTCCAACTGTGTTAGGCGGTCAGATGTTCCAACTGACCATGTGACGGTTTACTCACAGCCGGCTCTCGTGGCGTCGTTGCATCCAGAGCGGCGTGGTGTCCGTGGTCCTCCATACCACGGACGGGTACCCGTCTCGGGCGCCCGGTCGTCTGATCAGGGACGTCGGGCACCGAAGACGATGTCGTCCCATGCTGGCACTGACTTGCGTCCGCGTCGACCGCCTGCCGGACGTTCGTTCCCACGGGCGGTGTTACTCGGGCGTGCCCGTGACGCAGCGGAGGCGCTCGATGTGTCTACGGTCGTCTCGTCGGTCCCGTCCGGCGCATCCTCCGTCCGCGCGGAGGGAGCCTTGGCGGGGGCTTCCCGCCGGGCTGCCGTGCGGCGCGCCCCGGGCGTGGAACCTGTGCCGGATCCGGCGGCTCGGGCGGCTGGTGCCGAGGTCACGGCGGCTGCGGCGGCTGCGGCGGCATCGGTGCCCGCTAGCGCGGCCGGTTCGGCGGGAGCGGATCGCGCTGCCGTACCGGCCTCTGGGGCCGACGGCTCCGGTCCGGCCGGGGCCGCGGCGGCTGTCCCGCCCCGCTCCCCGCCGGCGACGGGAGGCACCTGCGCCGAGCCCGGGACCGGCAGCTTGGCGGCTGCCCCGGTGGGAGACGTGGCGGATGTCACGGGCTGCGGACCGGCCGGCGCGACGGCCGCCCGGGAATGCACTCCTGATCGTCCGGTCCCGGACACGGACCCCACCCTGGGGCGGCTGCCGGGAACGCCTCGCCCCGTCGCGGCCGTCCGGCGAGCGACCTCGCCGCGGATCGGTTCGGGCCGGACGGGACGATCCAGGGACTCGGCTTCCTCGGCCCGGGTGGCCTTCCGCTCCACCGAGCGCGGGTCTCCCGGGGCCGCTGGGTCTGCGGACCGGGCAGGTACGGACCAGGGGGTCACGGATCGGGTGTCCGCGGATCGGGTGTCCGCGACCACGGGTTGCGGTTCGGCCGCCTGGATCGTCTCCGGACGGGTGGGCGACCCGGGTGCCCCGGGTCGCCCACCGCCCGCGGTGTCCCCGGGATATGCGGTGTCCCCGGGATACGACGCGGCCGGGTGGGAGGGCAGGGCCGCGGGCGGAGGGTACTGCCGCTCGGGGAGGCTGTGCTGCGGGGCCGGTGTTCCCGGCGGCAGGCCCGATTCCGCCATCGCGGCGACCATCGGCTGGACCGGGGTGGCCGGGGTGGCCGGAGCGACCGGAGTGGCCGGGGTGGCCTGGTCGTGCACAAGAGTGAGCGCTGGCCCCGCCGCCCGCAGCGCCGCCGACGATGATGGTATGGATGACGGTGCGGGCATCGGCGCCGGCTGCTCCGCCGTCTCCGGCGCCACAAGAGTGCGGGCCGCGTCGTCATGTGGGCGCACCCGGCGCACCACCGGATCCCACGTCCAGCGGGCGCAGCGGCTTTCCGAGGTGAGCTGGACGAGCCAGATGCCGTCGACGCGGCGCCACGCGTCCCACTGCGCCGCGGCCGGATTGTCCTGGGCTCCCATCAGCCGCGCGTCGACGACCTCGCCCAACGGCCGTCCCGGCACGCCCCCCGGATCCTTGGGGAGCAGCGCGGCCCGCGCCTCCTGCACGACCCTGGCACGTTCGGCGAGGACAGGACCCTCATAGCGCTCCACCCGTTCCACCGGGATCCCGGCGGCCCTGGCCACCTCCGCCGCGGTCTCCCCGGCGCGCAGCCTGGCCTGGATCTCCCGTGGGGTGAGCGCGCTCTCGGTACGCGCCTCGCTGCGACGCACACCGCGCAGGGCCGCGCGCAGCCGGTCGTCCACGGGCACCCGGAACTGCTCGCCGTCCGTCCTGCCGTTCGCGTCGGTGAGCACGAGGTAGCCGCCGTCCTCGCTGAGTGCGACCGCCCGCAGCTCGCGCATGGCGCCTCCTCCTCCGTCGAAGCCGTACCGCTTGTCGCCGTGCCGCGGCGGGCGGACCGTTGCGCCGGACGCGCATGGGAGCGGATGTCAGCATGATGCGTCAACCCGCCTTCGGCCTGTGCGTCCCGGTAGCTGACAGCCTGCCATCGATGGCGTCGGTCGCGGGCGTGGCGGCGGGCGACACGCACAGTCTGACCGTGTTGGGCCTGTTCGGGCAGTCCCGGAACGTCCGGATCCGGGACGAGTGGACTCGCGACCGGTGGATTATGGTCGCCTGCCGCCCGGGGGGCGGGTCGCGGGACCTCGGCGGCGGGCGGGCCGGGCAGCCGGTCGGGGCCGGTTCTGGTCGACCAGGCCGGAGATGGCGGCGCCGACGATGCCCGCCTCGTTCTGGAGTTGCGCGGGGATCACTCGGGTACGCACCTCGAGCTGGTCGAGATATTTGTCCGCTCTCTTGCTCACCCCACCACCGATGATGATGAGGTCGGGCCAGAGCAGCGCCTCGATGGTGTTGAGGTACCTGGTCACCCGCTTGGCCCACTTCTCCCAGGAGAGGCCCTCGCGTTCCCGGGCCGCATCGGACGCCCTGGTCTCCGCGTCGTGCCCGGAGATCTCCAAGTGGCCGAGTTCGGTGTTGGGCACGAGCTGGCCGTGGAGGAACAGCGCGGTACCGATCCCGGTTCCGAACGTCGTCACGACGACCAGGCCGGTGGTGTCGCGTCCGGCGCCGAAGGTCATCTCGGCGATGCCCGCCGCGTCCGCGTCGTTCATCACGGTGATGTCCACCGGGCCCGTGGCGGCGGCCGACCCGCCCAGCGCCTCGGCGAACAGGGACACCACGTCGGTGCCGATCCAGGACGGGGCGATGTTCGCCGCCGTGAGCGCCATCCCGTTCTTGACCACTGCGGGCAGGGTGGCTCCCACCGGTCCCGACCAGCCGAAGCGGCCAACCACCTCCGCCACGGTCGCGGCCACCGCGGTGGGCTCGGCCGGCTGCGGAGTCGCCAGCCGGAACCTGGGCGCAGCCAGCGACCCGTCCTCGACGTTGACCGGAGCGCCCTTGATTCCGCTTCCGCCGACGTCAACCCCGAAGACCTGCATCGCCGAGCCCTCCCCTACCGATGTTCTGACCTCGCCGACCCTGCCGACCTCGCCGACCCCGCCGCCGGTGCCGCCGCGGTGCCGTGGGCCGAACCGCCGCCCAGTGACCGCGGACGTCCGTCGACCGCACGAGTTGTAGTCTCGCAGGCGATCGGGGCGGCCACGGTCCGACTGCCCACGTCGTGGCCCCTCCGTCCCGATCGCGTCCCGCCGGTGAGTCCGCCGCCGCGTGGCCCGACTCGGGACGAGCCGCGACTCAGACGAACGGCTCTTACCCTGGAGGAATGAGCCTCACTGACACCCATGGTCGCATCGCGACGGACCTGCGGGTGTCGTTGACGGACCGCTGCAACCTCCGGTGTACCTATTGCATGCCGGCCGAGGGACTCGCGTGGCTTCCTGGTGAGCGGATGCTGACCGACGACGAGGTAGTCCGGCTGGTTGGCGTCGCGGTTGGGCGGCTCGGCGTGACCGAGATTCGCCTCACCGGCGGTGAGCCCACGCTGCGTCCGGGTCTGGTGGAGCTGGTGGCGCGGCTCGCGGCCCTGCGGCCGCGGCCCGAACTGTCCGTCACCACGAATGGTCTGATCCTGGCCCGCCTGGCGGGCCCGCTGCGGGCCGCCGGTCTGGACCGGATCAACGTCTCCCTGGACACGCTGGACGCGGACCGGTTCGTCCGGATCACCCGCCGGGAGCGGCTCGGTGACGTGCTGGCAGAACTGTCCGCCGCCGCCGCGAGCGGGCTCACCCCGGTCAAGGTCAACAGCGTCCTCGTTCGGGGCGTCAACGACGACGAAGCCCCCCGGTTACTGCGCTGGTGTCTGCGGGAGGGCTACGAGCTGCGGTTCATCGAGCAGATGCCGCTGGATGCGCAGCATGCGTGGCGTCGGGACACGATGGTGACGGCCGGCGAGATCCTTGCCTGCCTGCGGGCGGAGTTCACCCTCACGCCGCTGCCGGGCCGCGGCAGTGCGCCCGCCGAGTTGTTCGAGGTGAACGGTGGGCCCGGGCGGGTGGGGGTGATCGCCTCGGTGTCGGCGCCGTTCTGCGCGGCCTGTGACCGGGTCCGGCTGACCGCTGACGGCCAGGTGCGTGACTGTCTGTTCGCCCGGCGGGAGAGCGATCTGCGGACCCCCATGCGTGCCGGCGCGGACGACGAGCGGCTCGCGGCTCTGTGGCGGGCGGCCGTGCGGGGCAAGAAGGCGGGGCACGGCATCGACGAACCGACCTTTCGGCAGCCGGACCGGCCGATGTCCGCGATCGGCGGATGACGGTGGCCAGGTCCGGGTCGCATGCCGGTGTCCCCGCGGGTTGGAGTGCCCTGGTGCTGGCCGGGGGTGGGGCGCGCCGGCTCGGCGGCCGGGACAAGCCGGCGGTGATGGTCGGCGGTTCCACCCTGCTCGAGCGGGTGCTGTCCGCGGTGTTGGACGCCGAACGGGTGGTCATCGTCGGTCCCCGGCGTGACCTGGCCGTCGCTCCGATTCCGCCTGGTCGGGTGCGCTGGTGTCGGGAGGATCCGCCCGGCGGGGGACCGGTCGCGGCGATCGCCGCCGGCCTTGTCGAGATCACCACACCGTTCGTCGCCGTCCTCGCCGCCGACCTGCCGTTCCTGACCGGCCGGGAGATCGCGCTGCTGCGCCGTGGGGTCGCGGACCCCGCGGCGCAGGCCGCGCTGCTGGTCGACCCGGACGGTCGCCGGCAGTTTCTGGCCGCGGTGTGGCGGACGGCCTCGCTGTGGGCGGCGCTACCCGCCGATCCGATCGGGCGCCCGGTGCGCGGCCTGTTCGCAGACCGTCCGGTGACCGCGGTCCGGGCGCCCGCCCGGACCTGCCTCGACTGCGACGAACCGGCGGATGTGGCGCGGGCCCGCAGCTGGGCCGCGGTGGGGGAGCGTGGCCCGGCCCGGCACGATGGACCTATGACCTCCGCCGATGACCAGCAGCCTGATCACCAGTCGCGGTCCGATCATCGGGCTTCGGCGGATCCGCCGCCCCCGGAGGCCGGACGTCATCGCCCGCCGCCCGCCGCGGCCGTCGGCTCGGGTGCCGGCAACGTTCGGGACAAGAACGTTCGGGACAAGAACCTCCTGGAGCGGGACGTCCTGGCGCAGTGGGTGTCGGACGTCTGCGCCGAGCTCGGCCTCGACGCGGCACGGATCGACGTGGGCGCTGTTCTCGATCTCGCGCGCGACGTCGCCCACGGGGTCGCGCGTCCCGCGGCGCCACTCACCGCGTTCCTGGTTGGTCTGGCCGCCGGCCGGAACGCGGGCGGTGCCCACGGTGAGGAGGGCGGAGGCGAGGGGGGTACGGATGGTGAGCGGGAGGCCGCGGCGGCGCGCGCGGCGACGTCGGCCGTGCTTGGCCTCCTGGCGCGGGCGGGGACCGGACCCGCTCAGCCCATCCGGCCCGGACCCGCCTCGTCGAGGTAGCCGCGCATGTCGATCGCCATGGTGCGCACCGCGTCCTGGTCCGGCTCCGCGTACTCCTCGCCACGCGCCGACGCCCGCGCGTATCCGAAGGTCAGTCGCGGCAGCACCTGCGTCGGTGTGTCCATCCCGCCCTCCCAGCCGGGTTCGTCCCCGGTGAACGCGGCAGGTCCGGAGGGCAGGTCTCCGGAGGTGGGGGAGGCCGTCACGACGACCCAGTCGATCACACCGAGTATGATGATCGCGGCGAGTGCTGGCAGGGCCGCGATCGGGTTCCAGGCGGCCAGCCCCACCAGGACGAACACCGCGACCACCGTCAGTCCGCCGATGAGGTGCCGCCGCGCGGGACGAAGCGCGGGAACCTTACGACCATGCCGATAGTGGGCCATACCGACAGTGTGCCTGGGATGCCGCGTTCGGCCCGACCGTGGCCGCACCGCCCGAGTGCGGCCACGGTGCCTCACCCGGGATGGCGTTTCGCCCGGCCCGGGGCCCGGCCCGGTGCCCGATCTGGAGGAGGCGTGCGGTATGCCCGGGGACGTTGGTTCGACCACGGGGGGATCGGGGTATGCCGCACACGCCGATCCGAGGCCCGGGCAGCGGCGTCCACCTCCAGGTTGGCGTTCGTGTTGCCCCACAGGCAGATTATGACTTATTGTGATTGCCTTGACTCCCGTGGTCACCGAATCGGGGTTCGGCGTGCCGGAGTGGCGTCGGGCACCCGGAGCATCCGACAGCGGAGGGTATGTACTTCCTCTCTTTTTGGCGAAGGTTGCGTAGGTCGACCCCGTCCTGAGTCACACTTTTCGAAGGAAAGCAAAGGACCATGGCCCGGCGCCGCACCATGTGTTCAACCTCGCGAAGCTGGAGGTTCGCCGTGGAGGCTCGACGTCGGATGACACGTCCGCGCCGAAAGTCCGCCCCTGGCACCCTGCTGCTGCTCGGCGTAATCGTCTCGGTGTTCCTCGCCGCCGCTGCCTGCGGCTCACCGAGTTACGAATACGTAACCAACAAGAAGGACGGCGCGTTTGTGCGTGTCCCGACCGGGTGGAATCACCAGGAGATGCCCGGACCTGCGCTTTTCGGGATCGACGCCCGCAATGTCAGCCCCGAGATGCTGCGCGGTCTCATGTCGCGGGAATGGGTCGTCGGCATCGACGCGGCCCAGCGGTTCGACAACACCCGGCTCCTTGTGCCGGACGCAACGCAGCCGAAGGGGTTCGTCCAGGTTCGCCACCTGCTCCCGGAGGAGGCCAACGCGGTCTCCACCAACGATCTGCGCAACTTCGTCCTCTCCGTCGACGACGCGGTGGCCGCGCAGGAGCAGGCCGTGCGGCAGAACCCCTACGGTGCGCGGCTGACGCCGAACTTCCTGCTACTCGCGGACGAGGTTGTGCACAAGAAGGATGGTGTGCACGGGGTGCACCTCATTTACCAGGTGCAGACCCAGGCCGGGCTGGTCACCATTGACCAGACGAGCCTGCTCGACAACGGGCAGCGAGTGCTCTACCAGCTGATCCTCGCGTGTTCGTCGTTGTGTTACGCCACGCATGGTCAGCAGATCGGCGATGTCGCCAAGTCCTTCACGATCGAGCCGACGGACCGAGGTCAGTAGTCATGGGCGTGAGAGACCAGGCAGGTGGGACCGCCGACGGCGGGGACCCGAAGCCGAATGCCACCGGTCTGGCTGGTCCCGACCCCGGTGGCACGGATGCGAAGCCGGCGAGCGCGACCGCCGGCAAGCCACGCCGCCGTCCCCTCGCCTTCTGGGACCGGGTGAAGTTCCTGCTCCTGCTCGGGGCGGTCTTCGTCTTCGTCGTGGCGGCCGACGTGTCCGGCAACCCGTTGATGATGTGGGCTGACTCGATCCGCATCCAGGCCAGGAACAGCTGGTGGATCCTGGCCCTGCTGGGCGTGGAACTGGTGCACCAGCTCCACATGTTCCTGGGCGAACGGTGGTCGGGCTACTACGTCTTCTGGACCGATCGGGTCTTCGGGCAGGCCGAGCGTCGGTTGCTGCGGCTCAACGACTGGAACCGGTACCGGGTCAGCCGTGCGCTGAAGTGGATCGTCGGGGCCGCGCTCGCCCTGTTCGTCTACGCCCGCCTGGCCGATACCTCGGTCTTCGACGCGATGGTGAACGTCCCCGGCGCCGTCTGGAAGGCCATCCCGGCGGTCCTGCAGATCGTCCTGCTCATGACCCTCGTCGTCGGCCAGTTCGTCGTGATGTTCTGGTTCCTGTCCAAGGGCGGCGTCGACGTCTACTTCCCCGAGGACATCACTACCCGCTTCGCCGACGTGTGGGGGCAGGACCACGTTGTCAGCCGGGTGAAGGAGAACGTTTTCTACCTGGAGCGGCCGGAGGAGATCGAGAGCCGGGGTGGTCATGTTCCCGGCGGTATCCTGCTCTGGGGGCCGCCGGGCACCGGCAAGACCCTCATCGCCGAGGCGGTCGCGGGAGAGACCGGGAAGCCCTTCGTGTTCGTCGACCCGGGCGCCTTCCAAGCGATGTTCATCGGGGTCGGCATCCTCAAGGTGAAATCGCTGTTCCGCAAGCTGCGCAAGCTCTCCCTGCGTTATGGCGGGGTGATCGTCTTCTTTGACGAGGCCGACACGCTGGGGAGCCGGGGTCAGCTCGCCGGGGGATTCGGCCGCGGGGCCGGAACCGGTGCCCGGTCGTGGTTCGCCCGTTCCGGGTCGCCCGCATTCGTCCCGGTGAGCGCGGCCCCGGCAGGACGGGTCTCGGCGAGTGCGTTCCCGACCGGCGCCGGCCGCCGGTTCGCCGGCCGGCCCGGATCGGTGGGCGAGGGCGGTCCGGGGGACCTGTGCAACGGCCTGTCCTACCTGAGCGAGGCGGCCCGCGCGGAGATCACCCGTGAGCAGTTCGTGATGGGCGGGGGCGGCGGCGGTTTCGACGGCACCCTGCAGGCGCTGCTCACCGAGATGTCCGGCCTGAAGAAGCCGCGGGGCTTCCTCAACCGGGTGGTGCGCCGGACGTTGGGCATGCGGCCCAAGCCACCGCCCAAATACCGCATCCTCGTCATGATGGCGACGAACATGCCGCAGTCGCTTGACGAGGCGCTGCTGCGCCCCGGCCGCATCGACCGGCAGTACAAGGTGGGCTATCCCAGCAAGGAGGGCCGGATCCGCACCTTCGAGGGCTATCTGTCGAAGGTGCGCCACGAGCTCACGCCGGATCAGATCGACCGGCTGGCCATCATGAGCCCGGAGGCCACCGGGGCGACCATCAAGGACACCGTCAACGAGGCCCTGGTCCAGGCGGTGAAGGACGGCCGGGAGGTCATCACCTGGCAGGACATGCTCCGGGCCAGGGTGATCAAGGAATACGGCCTCGCCGACGACCACGAGCACATCGACCGGGAACGGCACAGCATCGCCCTGCACGAGGCGTGCCACGCCGTCGTCGCCTACCGGATGCAGCGTGGGCGGGTGATCGACCTCGCCACCATCGAACGCCGCGGTGGCGTCGGCGGGTTCGTGGCGCACGTCGCGGTCGAGGACCGCATGTTCATGTGGAAGTCCGAGATCGAGGTGCAGGTGATGGTCTCCCTCGCCTCGCTCGTCGGCGAACGGATGTTCTTCGAGGGGGACAACACCGTCGGTGTCGGCGGCGACCTGCGCAGCGCGACCCTGCTCGTGGCCAACTTCATCTCCTCGGCGGCGATGGGGGAGACCCTGGCCTCGCGCCTGTCCATGCTGGAACAGGAGATGGGTAACGCCTCCATCGACGCCGACCGGCCGTTCGGCGAGCAGGTCGAGGGCAAACTTCGGGAGCTCTATGCCCGTACCGAGGAGGTGCTCGCCGCGAACCGGCGGGAGATCCTGGCCCTCACCCACGCGCTGGAGACCCACAAGACGATCACCGGTGAGGATGTGGAGGCCATCATGGAGGGGTACCTGGGCCCCACCGTCGACGGCCGCCGTTACCACGAGCCCGACTTCCTTGCTGTCGCCGAGAGCTATCACTCCAACGCGGTCCAGGCTCATCGCGGGCAGACCCATGAGCTGCACACGCTCCCCGACCTCGGCCGGGCGGCCGTCAGCCCTGCCGAGGCGGCACCCGCGGCCGGATCGGACTGAGCCGACCCGGGTCCGGGCGCATGCCTTTCACGGCCATGTCTTTCACGGCCGTGGCCCGAAGGGAGCCGAAGGCGTACAACGCCGCGCCGATGGCCGCACCCGCGGCCAGGAGCAACCCGGCGCGCGCGCCGAAGGCCTGGGCGACCCAGCCGGCGATCGGGCCGCCGACCGGCGTTGTGCCGAGGAACGCGACCGACCACAGCGCCATCACCCGCCCACGCATCGCCGGGTCGGCCGCGAGCTGGACCGTGGCGTTCCCGGTCGAGATGAAGGCGACGCTCGTCGCGCCCAGCAGCACCATCGTCGCGATCTCGAGCGGCAGCGTCGGCGCGGCGGCGGCGAGCAGCAGGATGACACCGAAGGTCATCGCGGTCAGGCTCAGTGCCCGGGGCCCAATCCGGCGGCGGGCGACCAGCAGGCCGCCGACGACCGCGCCCGCCCCCATGGCCGAGGTCATCAGGCTGTACGTGGCCGCGGTGCCCCCGAAGGTCTCCCGGGCCAGGAGCGGCAGCACGACCTGGAACTCGTAGGACAGCGTGCCGATCATCACCATCATGACCAACGGTACGCGCAGCGCCGGCGTGCGGCGCACGTAGGCGAAGCCGGCCCGCAGCTGCCCCGGCGCCCGGTGTATCGGCGGATGATCGTACAGCGCTGAGATGTCCATGCGGTGCAGGGCGAACAGGACCGCGCCGAAGGAGGCCGCGTTGATGAGGAAACAGCCGGCGGTGCCCGCGAGCACGATGACGACGCCGGCGATCGCCGGGCCGACGATGCGCGCCGCGTTTATCGCGACCGAGTTCAGGGTGACCGCGTTCGGAAGGTGCTCCGGCCCGACCATCTCCTGGACGAAGCTCTGCCGGGCCGGGTTGTCAACGGCGTTGCACAGGCCGATGAGCGCGGCGGCCACCCCGACCATCCAGAGTTGGGCCGTACCGGTGAGGTCGAGGATGCCCAGCGCCAGCGCGGCGAGTCCGGAGCCCACCTGCGTGCAGATCAGCAGGCGGCGCCGGTCCGTCCGGTCGGCGAGCAGACCGCCGTAGGGCCCGAAGAACAGCACCGGCAGGAACTGGGCGGCGGTGACCAGGCCGAGCGCCGTGCCGGAGGCGCCGAGCGAGAGGACCAGCCAGCCGAGGGCGATGGTCTGCATCCATGTCCCGCAGAGTGAAACGATCTGGCCGCCGAGGAAGAGCCGGAAGTTCGGCACCCGCAGGGCAGCGAACGTGCCACCGGGCGCCTTCGATGCCGAACCGGCTACCTTCTCCATCTGCAGGGTCATACGTGCACCTCCAGGGAGGGCAACGCCGGCCGGCAGATCGTTATTTCGCATCAGGTAAACATTTTCCTCCAGGGTGGACTCTCGTAACAGAATGGCTCTGATAACAGGGATCCGGATGTTACAGGGGGATGTTGCCGTGCACGTTCTTGTCGGTGCGGGAACGGGTCAGCGCGTCGGCGAGGGCGGAGGCAACCGCGCCCCGGGTGGCGGCGGGGGTGACGACCGCGTCGACGACGCCGAGTTCCACGGCGCGGTCGATGCCACCGACGGTGCGGATGTGCTCCTCGGTCAGCTCCGCCAGGACGCTGGGGCGGCGCTGGGCCGGAACCTCGGCGAGCTTGCGACGGTGCAGAATGCCGACGGCGGCCTCGGCGCCCATGACGGCGACCTGGGCGGTCGGCCAGGCATACACGGCGGTCGCGCCCAGGCTGCTGGCGTTCATCGCGATGTACGCTCCGCCGTACGCCTTGCGGGTCACGACGGTGACGCGCGGCACGGTGCATTCGGAGAATGCGTAGAGCAGCTTCGCTCCCCGCCGGACCACGCCTTCCCATTCCTGGCCCACACCCGGCAGGTAACCGGGCACGTCAACGAGCACGACCAACGGAACACCGAAGGAGTCGCACATCCGGACGAACCGGGAGGCCTTCTCGGCCGAGGTCGCGTCGAGGCATCCACCACGGCGCAGCGGGTTGTTCGCGACCACCCCGATGGTACGTCCGCCGAGGCGTCCCAGCACCGTCACGATGTTCGGCGCCCACCTCGGGTGGAGCTCGACGGCCTCGTCCTCGTCGTCGAGCACCGCCTTCACGAGCGGGCGCACGTCGTAGGCCCGCCGAGGATTGTCGGGCAGCAGTTCCCCGAGCTCGCGTCCGGTGACGGGGCCGATGTCGCGCTGATCGGCCAGCAGCACCGCGACCGCCCGGGTCCGCTCGACGGCCTCGTCCTCGGAGTCGCAGGTCACGTGCACGACGCCGCTGCGCCTGGAGTGCACGTCCGGCCCACCCAGGCTGTCGGCGGTGCATTCCTCACCGGTCACCGAACGCACCACGTCCGGGCCGGTGACGAACACCTTCGCCCCTGGGCCCATGATGACGATGTCGGTCAGGGCTGGCCCGTAGGCGGCTCCGCCGGCGGCGGCCCCGAGCACGAGCGAGAGCTGCGGGATCCGACCGGAGGCCCGCACCGTGGCGGCGAAGATCCGGCCGACTCCGTCAAGCGAGGCGACACCCTCCTGAAGCCGGGCGCCTCCCGAGTGCCAGATCCCGACGACCGGGCAGTTCATCCGGACGGCGGACTCGATGGCATGAACGATGCGGGCACAGCCGTCGCGCCCCATCGCGCCACCCTGTACCGTCGGATCTGTCGCGAAGGCGACAACCTCGTTCCCGCCGACAAGCCCTTGCCCGGCAACGACTCCGGACGGGTCGCCGACCGCGAACAGCGACAGGGTGTCTGGATCGAAAAACCGGGCGAGCCGAGCCTGAGGTGTGCGGGGGTCGACTCGGTCGATCGTGGACAGACTCACCGTGCGTCTCCTTGCCTGAGCGGCGTCGGACTGCTTCGCAGGAGGCCGATACGCGACCACCTGTGGTATGCGCCGGCTTCCGCTGGGCACTCGGTCCGGCGACCATGACGCTCGCCGAAACGGCGGGCGGTG